>JAKISM010000055.1 GCA_021648585.1 Devosiaceae bacterium
TAGCACCCGGAAACAAATCAGTTATTGAAGGAACTAAGCTTTCTTCATCTGTTTCAACCTTAACTCTTATACGAAGGTTTCTAACAGGGCTTAGTAAATGATAAACTACTTCAAAGCGCATTTCACGCCCCAAATAATCAACCCCACAAATATCAATAATAGAAATGAACTGGCATTGATTATCATCATGCAAAAACTGCATAACCTTTACGATATCATCACGATTGGCAAATAATGTTAATTCGCCCCGAACAATAGTAAAATGCTTAACCTCATCGACCAGTTTAAGCGCAATATATTCACCAAGCTCTTTTAGAGTTTCGTCCATAATCTATCTTTCAATCGTTCCTGTGCGCCTGATTTTCTTTTGCAGCATTAAAACGCCATATAAAAGAGCCTCAGCGGTTGGCGGGCAACCCGGCACATAAATATCAACTGGAACAATCCTATCGCAACCACGAACCACTGCATAAGAATAATGGTAATACCCACCGCCATTGGCGCAAGAGCCCATAGAAATTACATAACGAGGCTCTGGCATTTGGTCATAAACTTTTCTTAAAGCAGGTGCCATTTTGTTAGTTAGAGTGCCAGCAACAATCATCACATCAGATTGACGAGGCGAGCCACGAGGCGCAAAGCCCAATCTTTCACAATCATAACGAGGCATAGCCATTTGCATCATTTCAACCGCACAACACGCCAAACCAAATGACATCCACATAAGCGAGCCAGTACGAGCCCAATTTATCAATTCATCAGTTGAAGTAACCAAAAAGCCTTTATCTGCCAACTCATCATTAACATCTGTAAAAAACGGATTATCAGCGCCAATCGGCTTGCCTGTGTTTGGATCTATAATATTTTTAGAGGCAGGAGCTATCAGCGTTCCTTGCTTATCTAATCCCATTCCAAAGCCCCTTTACGCCATTCGTAAATAAAACCAATGGTAAGCACGGTTAAAAATATCATCATTGAAACAAAACCAAACCAGCCGACATCTCTAAATGCTACTGCCCAAGGAAATAAAAATGCCACCTCAAGATCAAAAATTATAAACAAAATGGCCACCAAATAGAATCGGGCATCAAATTTCATGCGAGCATCGTCAAATGGCTCAAAGCCACATTCATAGGCGGATAATTTTTCGGGATCTGGGTTTTTCACTGCGATAATAAATGGAGCGACTAGCAATGCTAGTCCGATAATCGCTGAAAGCCCAATAAAAACAATAACAGGCAAATAATCTAATAGTAATTCGTTCATTTTCAAATCCGACTATATTACAATTTATATTACAGTGATGCAAAAGCAAAGAATCAAGTTGATAAGATTGCACAAGGCAATATTAATCTACATTTGCAGGGCTTAGCGCAGCACAGACATTGTTGCAAGCAAAGAACGATGTTTTTGACAAATTTCTTTAGATAACTTTTTACAAAAAAATGATAAAAAAAAGCTCCATAAGTATAACACCTAAGGAGCTTGAGTATAATATTAAAATTATTAAAATGTTTTTATTGTAAGTGCCACAATAATCCAGCACTTATTTTTGTTGCACTTGGCGCAGCGCCCCAAGCTCCAGTCCCTAAAACTTCAGCACGCACACCAACTTGATCAATTAAGATAGCCTCAGCGCCACCACCAAAAGCATAAGAGCCAACGCCATTTACAAGGCCGCCACCCCCTGCTCCATAGACCATTATAGTATCATTTATTTCATAACCAATTTTGCCAAGCATTAGTGCATCATAAGTCATTGTTGGAGCAAAATTAGCACCAAACTGCATTTCTGCACCAACTAATATAGCATCAGTCACAACAAAATTAGCACCCGCAATACCGCCAGCGCTCGCATTCATAGTTGGATCCATAATAGCGCCACCATAAGCACCAACATAAAAACCTTCAAATTGTGAAAGAGCATAATAATCAGATTGCGCTAAAACAGCACTAGAGGAAATGCCAAAAGCCGCTATTGCAATTAATGTTTTTTGTAGATTTTTCATTTGTAAGCTCCATTATAGATAATATTCATTAGATAGCTTTTTACGTAAAATTTCAATAAAATCTTAACTAATTAGCTAACGAATGGTTAATATTGAGGTGGCGGGAGCAAAGCGACCAACGGCGACAAAAATAAAAAGAGGCGAAAGCTCTCCTACGCCCCTAACGGAGCTACGGCGGAGCATAAGCAATTCTAAAGTTCGCTTTTGCGAACTAAGAAGTGCTAATGGCGGGAGTGACGAGACTCGAACTCGCGACCTCCGGCGTGACAGGCCGGCGCTCTAACCAACTGAGCTACACCCCCAATTATCGCTTAATGTATTTACCTAAACTATCTTGGCAAATCACGAGCAAGGGACTGCCGTGATTTAGTTCAGCTATTACGTGAAGTCAAGCACTTCAATTACATAAATTTCACTCAAACAATATTACTTATTTTGAAACCCGTAATTTCATCAACTCATCGGCTATTTCTTCAAATGCATCAGCCAATTCACCACTATTATTAGCATCAAAATAACTACCACCATTGCCAGCGCAACCTTCAAGTAAACTTCTTGTTGCGTTGTTAGTAACTTCAAATGCAATGGAATAAACTATTACGTCGTCATTAACGATATTATCACACAAGTCTTCTGTTAGATCGTCGGCAACACTACCATTATTAACTTCATGCCAAGGATAATTAGGCGATAGTGTGTTGTCACCATCGCTCATTAATACCATCACTTTTTTTAAGTCATTTGATTTTGGCGCTGCATCTGTGAAAGGAATTCCTTGTGAGAGCAATCTCCAACCCCATATTAGGCCAACAGGAATATAGGTTTTATCCCTAGCATTCATTGCATTTATTCCACTAATTACAGTTGCTCTGACATTTGTCAGGCGTGTAAGCGGTTTAGATCGGCAAAAATTCCATGATTTAAGCAAACCGGGCACTTCTTCGCTACCATAAGAATCATCTCGAATATTAAGAGGATAATCTCTTGATCCTACACACCCATACCATCTAAATTGTGCAGGAGACCTTGGTGTGCAGACCCATACTGGAGCGCCTCGTGAGCCTGTGCAGTTATAATATATAGTACGAGAGCATGTGGTTTGCACGCCATCTCTAGTACATGGAAATGTTTCTACTCTACTATCACATGACCTTGTAGAGTCTGGGTAAGTATTACGGCAATAATCGGGGCGAGCTACAGAATAATCATCTGGCACATCAATTCCGGGTTCATTCCTGTTACTCATGCCGATATTCACATAACGAGAGAATGGAACTAAGCCAATTTTTACAGTGCCACCTGTTTCTTCTTCCATTAAAGTTGTCACCATATCTCTTGCGGCAACTTTAAGTGAGCTTATTTTAGCGCCGTTCATTGAAAAAGTTGTATCTAAAACTAATGCAACTTCTAAATTTGAGGCGGAAATATTTATTTCTGAGAATATTGCTAAATCAAGATTGTTAATGCCAATAAATTGCAAAAATGTAGTTGGCATTGAATATGAAGCATCAACACGAATACCATCAGCTATTTGAATTGCTACAATGGTTGATTGTGAAGCAATGCCAGTTGAGAATAAATTATCTGCATATATATCTTTGGCTACTATTTGCATTTGAACAGCGTCATCTTTAGCAACACGTGCAACAGCTAAAGCAGCCGAATCAGTAGCGACTTGCATTTCCGAGCGTAAAGAACTGGCTTTGGTATAATCAACAACTGCTCCAGCAAGAGCCATAAGAGGTATTATCATAAGAGCTAAAATAACAGCAAATGCTCCACTATCTTCATATTTTATGAATTTAATAAATTGCTTGCCTATTTTCTTGATAAAAAAGTTTTTCACTATATTACCTTGATTTTCCTGAGTTCTTTAGAGTTTTATATAAAAACTCTAAAGAACAGATAAATAGTATAAATTTAATTACTCACTATTTTGAAACACGCAATTTTCTTAGAGAATCTGAAATATCTTCAAATGCCTCTTCTAATTCAGCACTATTACTAGCATCGTAATAAGAACCACCATTACCTGCACAATTTTGTAAAATTTCTTCAATATCGCTGTCATCAACATCAAAGGCGATTGTATAGACAATAATATCTTCGCTTTTTATATTTTCACATAATTCTTCAGTCTTATCATTAGCATCATCTACATCATTACCATAGTGCCATGCATCCACATTTGAAGACACTGCGCCCTGATTGAGCATCCATTGATAACCTCCAATACCTGTTGATCGAGTATTTGCTCCATCAGTTAATATCACCATTACTTTTTTATTAGCATCATCATAAGGTGCTGCATCAGTAAATGGCTCTGCACTTGACAGCAATCGCCAGCCCCATATTAAGCCAACAGGTATATAAGTATAGGAGTGGTTATTTTGGGAAGTTCTCATTCTTGATATAGCAGTTCGAATGATATCTTCATCAGAGGTTAAACGTGTCAGAGGTCTAGTGGCCCAATAAAGATTCCAGCGTGTTAATAGACCAGGTACTGGGTCTGTATCATATGATTCATCGGTGACATTTAAAGGATAATCACGAGAACCCATACTGCCATACCATCTAAATCGATAATCACTGCGTGTAGTACATGCCCATACTCGCTCGCCCCTATCTCCAGTACAATTAAAATAGCGCCATCTTTGGCAAGTAGTTTCAACACCATCAACTACACAATCATAACTCACTCTTTCTCGCTCACAGCTACGTGTTGAATTAGGATAAGTCCAACGGCAATAATCTGCTTGTGGTATTGAAAAATCATCAGGAATATCAATGCCCAACTCATCTCTATTAGACGTACCGATGTTTACAACCTGGGTAAATGGGACAAGACCTACCCTGATATTATCATTATCAGCCCCTGAAAACAACTCAGTCACCAACAAATCTGCGGCATCTTTAAGACCGTCCATCTTTTCCCCATTCATAGAGAATGTATTATCAAGCACCATCACTACTTCGATGCTTAAAAGAGAATCTACCACTTCGGAATAGACAGCAACATCAATAGAAGAAACACCAAGCAAACTAAGGAAATTTGTAGAAATAGATGTTGATACATCAACTCTCACACCATTTTCTATTCGGGTTACAGATAATACTGTTCCATCCGCAAACGCAGAACGAACAATATTGTCAGAAAAAACCTGCTCAGCTATTTCTTGCAATTCATCGTCATCCTCTAGATTAGCACGAACAGCCGCCAAAGCGGCCACATCAACTGCAACTTGCATTTCTGAACGAGCAGAAGAGACAGCAGAATAATCTACCATCGCACCAGAGAGTGCTAATATTGGCAAAAGGATAATAGCAAAAATTACTGCAACAACACCTTTATCTTCTTTTGTTAAGAACTTCAAAAATGATGATGATATTTTAGATATTGAAAATAATTGCATGAAGAGCCCTCCAGAGCCTTGAAATTTTATCTTAGATGAAAGAAATAAATATTAGCTAAAAACGAACATTAAAACTTTATCTAATATTATGGCGGGAGTGTTCCACCTACGCGAAAGCTACGGCGGACAAGCGGGGTCGGGAGAAAATCAAACTATCGTAAGAGATATAAAATCCATAAGGTATTTTTGCTCGATTTCTAAGTATAGCGAGTCTTGGGCTCGCCGGCGCTAGCGCCGCCCCATCGGAGCGTGAGCAAAGCGAACTAGCGTGAGATATATAAAGAGGGTGGTGGGCGATGAGAGACTCGAACTCCCGACATCCTCGGTGTAAACGAGGCGCTCTACCAACTGAGCTAATCGCCCTAAAGGGTGAAACGATGTAAAATTATCGCTTGGTGTGAATGGGATATTGTGTTGTGAGCCTTTCGTCAACTTTTCTTTTCAAAAAAATAAAAAAAGGCTTCAAAAAGTAACTTTTGAAGCTCCCTAACTGTCACTCTGAACGAAGTGAAGAGTCTTCTGCTACAAAGAAGATGCTTCGGCTTCGCTCAGCATGACAAGGTTTTTCTTGTAAATGTGATAGCAAAAATTAGTTGATAGCTTCTTTTAGACCTTTACCAGCCTTAAATTTAGCTTGGTTAGAAGCTGGGATATCAATCGCTTCGCCAGTTGAAGGATTGCGGCCTTTGCTTGCTTTGCGGCGTGTTACTGCAAAAGTACCAAAACCAATCAGACGAACATCTCCGCCATCTTTTAGTGTTTGTGTAATAGTATCAATAACTGCTTCAACTGCACTTGTAGCATCTGCTTTTGAAATACCTGCTTTTTCAGCTACTGCTGAACTTAGTTCATTCTTGTTCATTTTAATTCCTTAAATTAGCTTCATTCGCCCCCAAAGAAGCGAATCTAATATTTGTATATTTTTCTGATTCTGTCTTAAAGGCAAGGAAAACTAGGGTTTTTAAGTGTTTTTCTACATAAAAACTGTGATTTAAGGCTTTTAATCGCTTTTTTTGGAAATTCTTTGCCAAGCCGAGCCACCAAAAATGATAAATGGTAGCAAAATAATATATATTGCCGCCGCAATTAACCACACACTACCCGGCCATTCTGGGCGAACAATCGCATATATTTGTGTAAAAAATAATGGCCCAACAACAGATGCTAAAGCCGCCAAGCTCATTAAAACCCCTTGCAACTGACCTTGTAAATCTTCACTAATCTTTGAGGTTAATAGGGATTGCAAAGCTGGCCCTCCTACTTCACCAAATGCGAATAAGGGTAATAAAAGAAAAATCATCCACCCCTGCCCGATGAAAGCAACAATTATTAATGCTGCAATTTCAAAAAATAGCCCGAATAATATTGCCCTTTTTTCACCTAACCATGAACTTACCATACCAGAAAACGATTGGGCAACTGCCATAC
Source organism: Devosiaceae bacterium (assembly GCA_021648585.1). Lineage (GTDB taxonomy): Bacteria > Pseudomonadota > Alphaproteobacteria > Rhizobiales > Devosiaceae > S141-66. The sequence goes on from JAKISM010000055.1 coordinate 6,851, forward strand.
ATACGCCATAAGCGGTAAGAGAGAGCCCTACCATTGCCCCTGACCACAAAAACTTATCTTGAGTAAACAACACCCAAATTGTCGAGTAAATCGTCCCTACAAATGCAAAAAACACAGCTATTACTAATAATTGTCTAACTGAGATTAGCTTAAGCGCCCACATTATTGGTGCGAATGGATTTAGTTTTTTGAAATTAAACCCTGTTTTTTTGCCTTTGCGAGATTCGGGTAATAAAAATATTGCCAATAATAGATTAATGCCATTCAAAATTGCGGCGGCTAAGAATGGAGCTCTAAGCCATATTTCTCCTAGCAATCCACCCAAAGCTGGCCCAATAATAAAACCAACGCCAAAACAAGCGCCTAAAAAACCAAAATATTTCGCTCTTTCATCATCTTTAGAAATGTCAGTAATATAGGCTGAGGCAACCGCCATGCTTGCAGCTGTCATTCCAGCAATCAAACGCCCAATTATCAAAACTTCGATAGTTGGGGCGAATGCCATTATTAAATAATCAATCGCCGCTCCACCCATAGCAATCATTAGAATAGGCCTGCGCCCGAAGCGATCTGAAAGCATGCCAAGTAATGGCGCAAACAGGAATAACATTAGAGCATAACCCGCAATGATTATGCCATAAAGAATAGTAATTTCACTAGAAGCAGTTAGCTCACGCAATAATGACGGTAAAATAGGAAAAATCAGCCCAATACCAATCGCATCTATCGTTACAGATAAAAGAATTACAACCAAAGCCTTGTTCATAAGTTTCCTTAAAGTCTAAAAGGCGCTAATTTGAGCGCCTTTAGGTTTGGTTTGTAATAAAACTAATGAGCCAATCCTGAAGGTTTTTTATCCTCATTTTTCTTCAAATCAACCGCTGCTTGTTTTTCAAAATCCCACTCAATAGGCTCTAAATCACGAACAAGAGCATGTTTAAGAACTTCTCCCATTCGAGAAACGGGAACTATTTCAAGTCCATCTTTTACACTGTCTGGAAGCTCTTTGAGGTCTTTTATATTGTCCTCTGGAATGAGAACTTTTTTAATTCCACCACGAAGTGCTGCTAAGAGTTTTTCTTTAAAGCCACCGATTGGTAAAACTCGACCACGTAAAGTAACCTCACCTGTCATTGCAACATCATGGCGCACTGGTATTTTTGTCATGATCGAAACAATAGCAGTTGCCATAGCAATGCCAGCAGATGGGCCATCTTTTGGGGTTGCGCCTTCTGGAACATGTACGTGGATATCACGAGTTTCAAACATTGTTGGCTTGATACCAAAATCAATACAACGAGAGTGAACATAAGAATTAGCGGCTGAAATACTTTCTTTCATCACGTCCTTTAGATTGCCAGTAACGGTCATTTTGCCCTTACCCGGAGTAATAACCCCCTCAATGGTAAGCAAAACACCGCCAACTGAAGTCCAAGCTAAACCTGTTACCAAGCCAACTTGTGCATCTTCTTCAATCTCACCATGCTTAAATGGCGGAGAGCCAAGATATTCTTCCAATATTTTTGCAGTAATTGTGATTTTTCTTTTCTTTGAAACCATTAAGGTTTTAACCGCTTTTCGCATCAATTTAGAAATTTCACGCTTCAGATTACGCACCCCTGCTTCTCTTGTGTAGCGCTGAATAAGGGTTGTTAAAGCAGCATTTGGTAACACAAATTCGCTTTTCTTTAGACCGTGATCTTTAAGAAGCACTGGCAACAAATGACGAGTTGCAATTTCAAATTTCTCTTCTTCTGTATAACCAGAAATGCGAATTATTTCCATTCTATCCATTAGAGGACCCGGAATATTAAGCGTATTTGAAGTTGTAACAAACATCACATCTGAAAGGTCATAATCGACCTCAAGATAATGATCGGCAAATGTTGAGTTTTGCTCAGGATCAAGCACTTCAAGCAAGGCAGAAGAAGGATCACCACGAAAATCCATACCCATTTTATCAATCTCGTCTAGCAAAAACAGCGGATTGCTCTTGCCAGCTTTTTTCATAGATTGAATAACTTTACCGGGCATAGAGCCAATATAAGTTCTTCTATGTCCACGAATTTCAGCTTCATCACGCACACCGCCAAGTGACATGCGCACAAATTCACGCCCTGTTGCTCGAGCAATAGATTTACCTAGAGAAGTTTTACCAACACCCGGAGGACCAACAAGACAAAGAATTGGGCCTTTTAATTTACCAGTTCTAGCTTGCACAGCCAGATATTCAACAATGCGCTCTTTGACTTTTTCAAGTCCATAATGATCTTCATCAAGTACTTGTTCAGCAATTACTAGATCCTTATTTATTTTAGATTTTTTATTCCAAGGAATATTGAGCAACCAATCAAGATAATTGCGCACGACTGTCGCTTCTGCTGACATTGGTGACATTTGCTTGAGCTTTTTGAACTCAGCAAGCGCCTTTGTCTTTGCTTCTTTGCTTAATTTTGTTTTCTCTATTCGTGTCTCAAGCTCTTTAAGATCAGACGAGCTATCATCGCCATCACCCAATTCTTTTTGAATGGCTTTCATTTGCTCATTAAGATAATATTCTCGTTGCGTCTTTTCCATCTGGCGTTTTACACGCCCTCTTATGCGCTTTTCAACTTGCAAAACCCCTATTTCGCTTTCCATCAATTCGAGAATTTCAGCAAACCTATCAGCAACGGATATTTTACTTAACAGCTCTTGTTTTTGAGCAATTTTAATAATTAAATGTGAGGCTATTGTATCAGCTAATTTTGAATAATCATCAATTTGATTAACCGCTGCAACTACCTCCACAGAAATCTTTTTGTTTAATTTAACATAATTTTCGAATTCTCTAAGAGCGGAACGAGCAAAGGCCTTTACTTCAATATTATCATAATTAGGCTCAATAAGAGTGATTGCTTGAGCCTCAAAATAATCATCAACCTGTAAATATTTTTCAACTTTTGCCCTGTTAAGTCCTTCAACAAGTACTTTTACCGTTCCATCAGGCAATTTTAATAATTGCAACACAGAAGCAATCGTTCCGAACTCATTTATATCTTTTGGCTCTGGGTCGTCATCTTGGGCGTTTTTTTGAGTAACAACTAAGATATGCTTATCATCTCGCATTACTTCTTCAAGCGCTCGGACTGATTTTTCACGACCAACAAATAGCGGCACAATCATACCCGGAAAAACTACAATATCACGCAAAGGCAATACTGGATAAGCATCTTCACGCCCAACTTCTAAAATATCTTTGTCTAATACAGACATAAATTATCCTTTTTTTATTATCTGCTAAAAAAGCAGATAAAACTCTAGGCACTCGACCTAGGCACTTTTGGCCTAAGTTCTAACTTAACTCTGATAATAGATAGGTTTGTTAATTGATTCTACAAGGTAAAAATAGAAAAACAACGAATTATACCGCAAATAAGGCAACCTTAAATGCTAAAGATACAACAGATAAAGCCATAGTTTAGCATATTTGCTAAAAACTAAAAACCTATAGCCTACAAAAACTGTCCTGCAAGCCTAAGCTGCAGGCTCTTTAGTTTTTTTGCTATCTTCTTCGTCTGGCTTTTCTTCGCCCTTTTCCTGCTTTTCTTCGTAGATATAAAGCGGGCGCACGTCTTCACCATTAACAACTTCAGCACTGATAACTACTTCTTTTACCCCTTCAAGTCCGGGTAAATCATACATAGTATCTAGCAAAATTGCTTCCATGATTGAACGCAAACCACGTGCGCCCGTTTTACGAAGAATTGCCTTTTCGGCAATCGCCATAAGTGCATCATCATGAAAAGTAAGTTCAACTTCTTCCATATTAAACAGACGTTGATATTGACGAACCAGCGCATTTTTTGGCTTAGTAAGAATTTCAATTAGTGCATCTTCATCAAGATCCCCAAGGGTTGCAATAACTGGCAAACGACCAATAAATTCAGGAATAAGTCCAAATTTCACCATATCTTCTGGCTCAACTTCAGCAAATAATTCACCAACTTTTCGATCTTCTGCATCTTTTACTTCTGCTGAAAAACCAATAGATGACCCTTCACCACGTGCTGAAATAATCTTTTCAAGACCAGAAAATGCACCGCCAACTATGAATAATATATTTGTGGTATCAACTTGCAAAAACTCTTGTTGCGGGTGTTTACGCCCACCTTGCGGAGGAACAGAGGCAACTGTGCCTTCCATTATTTTTAGCAAAGCTTGTTGCACGCCCTCGCCCGATACATCACGGGTGATTGATGGATTATCGCTTTTACGTGAAATCTTATCAACCTCATCAATATAAACGATACCACGCTGGGCTTTTTCTACGTCATAATCAGCCGATTGCAATAGTTTTAATATGATATTTTCAACATCTTCACCAACATAACCAGCCTCTGTAAGCGTTGTTGCATCTGCCATAGTAAAGGGCACATCAATGATACGAGCGAGCGTTTGCGCCAATAATGTCTTACCACAACCTGTTGGCCCGATAAGCAGGATATTTGATTTTGAAAGTTCAATATCTTGTTCTTTTGAAGCATGATGAAGACGCTTATAATGGTTATGCACCGCAACAGAAAGCACACGTTTTGCTTTTGCTTGCCCGATCACATAATCATCAAGAACCTTACAAATTTCAGAGGGAGTTGGCACTCCATCAGAAGATTTAACGCTTGCAGCTTTATTTTCTTCTTTGATGATGTCCATGCACAATTCAACACACTCATCACAGATAAACACGGTAGGCCCTGCAATTAACTTACGAACCTCATGTTGAGATTTACCACAAAATGAGCAATAGAGTGTATTTTTACTGCTATCACCATCTGATTTATCTTTTGACATTACTTACTCCAAAAAAACAATTATTCTAAATATTAGGCTAACCTATAAAAATAAATAAATTCTAAGCGTTTATTTTTAATATTATTACATTCAAGTGTAATATATATTGCAAACATAATACATATTTGTCCTAAATGAGGCAAATATGTATCACACAGATTAGAAACGGGGTTAATTATGAGTAATTAACTTATTCTTCTGGTGCGGCACGCTTTTCATGAATTTGATCTATGATACCAAAATCGATGGCATCTTGTGGTGAGAGGAAGTTATCACGCTCAAGAGCTGTTTCAATCGCATCATAATCTTGACCTGTATGTTTCTCATAAATCTGATTGAGACGCTTTTTGATATTTTCTGTTTCACGGGCATGAATCATAATATCAGTTGCTTGCCCCTGATAACCGCCTGATGGTTGGTGCAGCATTACTCTTGAATTTGGCAATGCGCCACGCATGCCTTTTTCACCAGCAGCTAACAAAAGCGAGCCCATAGAAGCCGCCTGCCCCATGCACAATGTTGCAACTGCAGGGCGAATAAATTGCATCGTATCATAAATTGAAAGACCAGAGGTCACTACACCACCCGGAGAATTTATATACATAGATATTTCTTTTTTTGGATTTTCCGATTCCAAAAATAAAAGTTGAGCAACAATAACCGAAGCCATATTGTCTTCGACCTGCCCTGTCACAAAAATAATACGCTCTTTAAGCAAGCGAGAATAAATATCGTAAGAACGCTCGCCTCTATTTGTCTGCTCAACCACCATTGGCACAAGCGTGTTCATGTAAGTATCTATTGGATCTCTCATTTTGGAAGCCTTTTTATTAAACGAATCACATTTAGTCTAACTGATTGCAAACGATAACGGGTTAACGGGCGGTAAAAACCATATAGTTATTTCTTTTAATAGTTAAAGATATCATAGCAAATATATAAATTAAATTTCATCTATTTCGATTTGTAGTTTTTTGATAAAGCTAGCCAAGCCATTTTGCCTTATCCGTGCCAAGCGAGAGGTCTTTAATATATTAGCCACTTCATTTGAGGTTTTCGCTAAATCATCATTGAGCAAAACATAATCATATTCTGCCCAATGCTCAATTTCTATACGAGCATTTTTTAAGCGCCGCTCTATTACTTCATCACTATCAAGCGCCCTGTTTTTTAGGCGGGCATGTAATTCTTTAA
>JAKISM010000056.1 GCA_021648585.1 Devosiaceae bacterium
ATTAAAACGTGCCAAAGAGCTAATTGGAGAAAAAAGCGATGATGCGCAAATCGCTCTAGTTTTAGCTAATGCCGCAATTAATGCCTATGAATGGAGTATGGCACGAAATATTTTAGCACCCTTTATTTCTAACCCATCACAAAATATTTGCTTAGCTTTGGCACAAATTGAAGAAGGGCAAAATGCAGATGAAGGCAAAGCCCGTAATTGGCTAGCAAAGGCCGTTCACGCATCAAGAGATTTTGCTTGGATTGGCGATGGAATAATTAGTGACGTTTGGGAGCCAATATCACCAGTTTCTGGCAATTTTGATGTGTTCGAGTGGAAAACACCGCCAAGCGCAATAGTTACTAAGCAATTTAAGGGCGCAACTGCTTCACCTAAAGAACAATTAGAAGATAAATCACCTAGCTCTTCTTAAGATTAATATATATATTTTGGACATGACATTGGCGATATCACATTGTTTCACTAATCAGTGATAGCTAAAGACCTAAGCGCTAAATATGTTATCATATCAAAACAATTAATTATTAAAGCAACTCAAAATCTTAAGAAAACGCATGACAAAACAGCAAAAAAGCTTCATTTGGCGCTTAGCCCCAGCAATAATATTATTGCTGATAATTATAATATTCTTTGCCTCTGGTTTGCATAAATCATTTAACTTTGACCAACTAGCAATAAATTACGCAAAAATAGATAATTATGTCAGCCAAAACCCGCTATTAGCACCCCTAATCGCCATAATGATATATATTAGCGCAACTGCTCTTTCATTTCCATTAGCATGGCTTCTTAGCGTAAGTATTGGGCTTATATTTGGCTGGGTCACTGCCTTTATAATAGTGCTAATTGGCGCAACGATTGGCGCATCTATTTTATTTTTATTAGCACAATATTCTTTTGCTGATTTTTTCAAAGCAAAAAGCTCAAAACTAATAAAAAAAATAGCCACTAATTTTCAAGATGGTGCCGCCAGTTATTTATTATTTTTGCGCCTTGTACCGCTTTTCCCGTTTACTTTAGTAAATGTAGTGCCAGCAATTTTGGGAGTTAGGTTTTTTACATTTGTCTGGACAACCGCACTTGGCATTATCCCCGGTGTCATTGCCTATACTTATGCAGGAGAGGGTTTACGCTCAATCATAATTATACGTGCTAATGCCTGTCTGAATAATATCCCCCCATGCGGACAAAGCTTAGCCTCAAGTGATTTAGTAACCAAAGAAATAATAATAGCTATTTCTTTACTCGGCGTAATTTCCCTCATTCCAATAATATTAAAAACCTTTCGCCCTAAAAAATGGCAAGAAAAATAGCAAGAAAAATAAGATAAAAAAATGAAACCACAATTTTTAACAACAGATTTATGTGTAATTGGCGCTGGCTCAGGCGGGCTTAGCGTTGCAGCGGCCGCAGCGGCTTTTGGCTCTGACGTAATATTAGTTGAAAAGGGAAAAATGGGCGGTGATTGCCTAAATTATGGCTGCGTTCCATCAAAAGCGCTAATTGCTGCTAGCAAAAAAGCCTATGAGGGAGTTAATGCAGAAAAGTTTGGGGTTATTTTTGAAAAGCCAAAAATAGATTATACAAAAGTACAAGCACATATTAGTGAAATTATCGCACAAATCGCCCCCCATGATAGCGTTGAGCGATTTGAGGGTTTAGGTGTAAAGGTCATTAAGGGTGAAGGGCGCTTTATTGATAAAAATACTCTTGAAGTTAATGAGACAAAAATAACCGCCCGCCGCTTCATTATAGCCACAGGATCAAGCCCTGCCATCCCTCCAATTAATGGGCTTGATAGGGTGAATTATTTTACCAATGAAACTATTTTTGAACTTACAAAATTGCCCAAACATTTAATCATTATTGGCGGCGGCATAATTGGCGTTGAATTAGCACAAGCCTATTCTCGCTTAGGGGCAAAAGTGAGCATTGTTGAAAAGTTTTCTGTTCTTGAAAACCAAGACGAGGAATTAAGTTCCATCATTATAAATGCCCTAAAAAAAGAAGGCGTGAAAATCTATCAACAAGCTGAAATTAAGAAAATCTCAAACGAGAAACAACAAATAAATCTTGAATTTGAATTTGAGGGAATTACTAAAAACATCAAAGGCTCTGAGCTATTAATTGCAACGGGTAGAAAATCAAATATAAAGAACCTAGGGCTTGAAAAAGCTAATGTTGAGTTCAATAAAGCTGGTATAATTACAGACCCATCTCTAAAAACCTCAAACAAAAAAATCTTTGCAATAGGTGATGTAAGAGGCGATATGCAATCTACTCACTCAGCTGGCTATCAAGCATCTTTGGTGATTAGAAATGCTCTGTTTGGATTGCCAACAAAATTAAATAAAAATATTATCCCATCAGTAATTTATAGCGATCCAGAAATTGCAAATGTTGGATTAAGCGAGCAAATGGCACGTGATACCTATGGCGGTAAGATAAAAATCATTCGATCAGATTTTATTGATAATGATCGTGCAAAAGCCATGCGCCAAACAACAGGATTTGTGAAATTAATTCTATCTAAAAATGGCAAGATAATTGGCTGCTCAATAATAGGTCAAAATGCAGGTGAATTAATTTCGCTTTTCTCTTTTGCAATTGCCAACAAACAAAAAGCCGTAAATCTTGCTTCCTTCATATCCCCCTACCCAACCTATAGCGAAATAGCAAAACGAGTTGGCATTAATTCCTTTGCAGATAAATTATCAAACAAATGGATTAAACGCTGGATTTCTTTAATCAAATTATTTCCCTAAAATAATTTACTTCCCTAGCCGATTGTAACAAACAAAAAACTAACTATACTATTGCCTATGAAAAATAAATTTACATCAGGGCTTTCATTCAAACTAATTAGCACAATTATTTTTGTGATATTATTAGTTGAGATTTTTATTTATCTGCCATCCGTTGCTAATTTTCGTCAAACTTGGCTCAATGATAAATTATCTGTTGCAAATGTTGCTGTGCGAGTAATTGATATTGTACCAGAAGAAATGGACTTGCCAGATGGAATGGCCGATAAATTATTAGATTCAGCTGGAGCTATCGCTATTGTTTATAAAAGTGCTGGACAAAGTCGACTAATTGAACATTCAAATATATTTATGCCCAGCGTAGCTATCACTGCTGATATGCGTCAAAACGACGTTATAAGCTTAATTTCTGGGGCAATGGATACATTATTTTTGGGATCAAATAGAACCATTAGAGTTGTTGGCTCTACTCTTAATGAAGAACAAGCAGCAATAGAAATATTACTAAACGAAGCCCCCTTAAGAAAGGCAATGTTAATTTATTCAAGAAACATTCTAATTCTTTCACTAATCATTGCCTCTTTAACAGCTTTTGCAATTTTTGTGTTCATCAATATATCGCTAATTCACCCAATAAAAAGAATAATAAATAACCTGATAGCCTTTAGGCAAGCCCCTGAAAATGCCACGCTAATTCTTAAGCCATCAAAAAGAGGCGATGAAATAGGCATTGTGGAAACCGAACTTAGTGCGCTTGAAAGTGATTTATTTTCACAACTTGGCAAGCGCCGCCATTTAGCAGATCTCGGGCTAGCCGTTGCAAAAATCAATCATGATTTACGAAATATGCTCACCTCTGTGCAATTATTATCAGATCAAGTAGCAAATCTTGACGACCCAAAAGCCCAACGCCTAGCGCCAAAATTAGTTCATTCTCTTGATAAAGCCATCAAATTTGCGCAATCAGTGCTTGAGCATGGCAGACAAAACTCAACTGAGCCAAAACCACAGCCAGTAGATTTACAGGTTTTGGTCAATGAGGCAGCGCTTGATGCAAGAATTAGCAAACACCCTGATATAAAGTTTTCAAACCTCGTGCCCGATTATATCACGCTAAAATTAGACCCAGACCAAATAGCCAGACTTATGATTAACCTGTTTAATAATTCACGTGAAGCATTTGAGGCATCTGGAACAAGGACAGAAAAGCCAGAAATTACTGTAAATTTTGAAAACCGCAATGAACAAGGGCTAGCAATTATTATTTCTGATAATGGGCCGGGACTATTGCCAAGAGCTAAAGATAATCTTTTTGTGGCATTTGAGGGCTCTGCAAAAGCAGGTGGAACAGGGCTTGGGCTTGCTATCGCTCGTGAAATTATTGAAGCACACGGTGGAACATTAAATTATATAGACAAAGAAGTTGGCGCAACTTTTGAAATTTCCCTGCCAAGCTCCCTAATTTTTGAATAAAATTACCATTTAAGAAAAATATTTCAAACTAAGTAAGAGATTACTTGCCAAGCGGCTAATTGCACTATAAATACTCGCTTTGTTCATACTATTAATGAACTGGCGCCGGTAGCTCAGCTGGATAGAGTACTTGACTACGAATCAAGGGGTCGGGAGTTCGAATCTTCCCCGGCGCGCCATTTTCCTATCTCGCACTAATTCGCTTTGCTCATGCTCCGATGGGGCGCGGCACGAACTGCGGCTCGCGTTGAAGTTCGCTGGCGCGTTCGATCTTTCTCTGTCGAGGTGCACCATTTCTTTTTCTCCCAAGATATTGTCAAAAAACTTAAATGGAACAGACATTTACGGGGTTCGAAAACCCTTATTCTTTTGATATGCCATACGCTGCGCAAAGGCCAGCCTGAGGACTGTTTTGCGCAAATGTATTTGACCAGAAGCCCATAGTTTCCAAGGGTTTGACAGGAATTTGAGCGAGAGTTCGAACAATTCATCAAAGCCATGGCGGGGATTGTCCAGATTTTGCAGTTTCTCAGCAATGAGTAGCTTGTCTTTTTCAAGTTTAGCGACTCTTTTCTCATAAGCATTAATAACGGTTGGGTTTTCCGCCTCAACGATTCTGTCCAGCAACTGCTCCAGTTGCTTGTCATTTTGAGACAAGTCATATTTGAGCGCCTTTGCAATATGCTTTTGACCTTGCCTGCCCTTGCCCCCAAGTTAGTTCCATTTTATGCGTAGAGTCTTAGGTTGATTGAGCTGCTACCATTTTTAGAACCATTCGGAGCTAGAATTTTCCAAGGTTATACTCATAACACAATTGTTGGCTCTGAGCAATTCATCAGCGATATCGGCACTTTATTGCCGATGGCACTGTGTGGTCGAACGGTGTTGTAGTCTCTACGCCAATCTTCTAGTTTTTCTTTGGCGTCGTCAAGGGTCATAAACCAATGAGTATTCAGGCATTCTGCTCTGAAGCTGCCATTGAAGGACTCGATATATGCATTATCTGTTGGTTTTCCTGGTCTTGAGAAGTCCAAAATGACATCTTTCTGGTAAGCCCAAAGATCCAAATCACGAGAAATAAATTCGCTTCCATTATCAACTCGAATGGTTTTTGGATACCCTACTTCACGACACACACGTTCAAGTGTTTGGACTACATCTTCACCACGATAACTGAACAAAGGGTCTGTGGCTGGTGAAAATCGTGAGAAAATATCAATGATCGTTAGGATGCGTAACTTACGACCTGTAGCCAGTTGATCATGCACAAAATCCATTGCCCACACTTGGTTGGCATAAGTAGGGTTAGTATGAGTAGATTCAACTCGATCTTGCCTCAACCTTGCTTTTACTCGCCGTTTTTGAGTTTTATTGCGCAATTGCAGCCCCATCTCATTGTAAAGTCTATATATTCTCTTGACATTTACCTTCCAACCTTCCCTTTGCAACAACACATGTACTCGGCGGTAACCAAAGCGAACACGTGTCTCACATATCTCCTTAATGCGTAATTTTAGGGCAGCCTGATCCCCGCGTTTAGATTTATAGGTATAAAGGGATCGCTTAATCTGCAAAGCTTTACATGCCCTGCGGATCGATACTCGCCAAACCTCACGTACCTCATCAACCAATTGACGGCGGTGAACAGGCTTTAGAGCTTTTTTGACAAAACATCCTGTAACATCGCTTTGTCCAACGACAAATCTGCAACAATCTTTTCAACCTACCATTCTCATCTTCAAGAGCCCGTAAGCGCTTCATCTCAGATGGCATCAACCCAGCATACTTCTTACGCCAGTTATAAAAAGTCGCCTGACTAACACCTGCCTTGCGGCACACTTGAGCAACCGATGCAGATCCTTCAGCCTGCTTCAAAACAAATGCAATTTGCGCTTCACTGAATTTACTTGCTTTCATAAAATTCTCCTTCTCCCATAATCGGGATTATAGTTAGAAAATTCTAGAAATAAATGGGATAGATTCAACGGGGGCACGTCATGCGCGGTGCGGCGTTTTTTCCAAAGAGGCATTTGCGGATATAGGCGCTCAAAGAAATACCGCTGAACAGGCTTTTGAGTTTTGCCAGTTCCTAACCTGTCAAACGCAACGTGATACGAGGAGCTTTCTTTTTAGGTGCACGTAACGGAGCGGACGCTGATTGAAACGATTTCTTAGCTAAATTAACCTCTTGTTGTGAGATAGGAGCACTCATGGTGTTGGCTCCCAAAAATCAATGTTTTCGCCTTTTAAGTGCTCATTCCATTCTTCTAATTCTTCAAATAATGCGTTCGAAGTTTCTCCTTCGGGGTACCATTTATCTTTTCTTTATAAATTGCCAATTAATGAATCATGGTTTCGTGCTGTTTTACAATCACTACGGGGATAGGCATCTGTCCAGCTGATTAATTCTGGTTCGGCGTAGATATATGTTTTTCCATCATCATCTAATTTCATTTCACCATAAGCGATGCGGATTTCATCATTGATGAGCATAAAGAATTGTTCTTCGATATGTTCATCCCCTTCTGCGTAATATTCATAAAAAGCTTTTATAAGATAGGATTCTTGATCAGGATATACCCTCTCTATAGAGTAAGATGATATAGTTCCGACTTTTTTGTCTTTTTGGGCTGGGATATAATAATAAGGCCCTGTAACATTATCAATATCAACATAGGTTAGTTCGATAAATGTAATATCTTCAAGATAACCATCTCCAGTGCGCACATCGCTTTTGAGCACTTCAAAATAACAAACGGGTTCACTAAGGAACTCTGCAATTGAAAAAGACTTACTACCTTCCTCAATCGTACGTGGTATTATCTTATAATACTGATTAAAAACATAAAAGCCAAACAAGGCAAATAAGATCAAAAGGGCAAAGAGTGCTAGTTTTTTCATATTAATTATCTATACCATCTATGCTAAAAAGAGCAAGTTTTATGAAAACCGCACTCATAGTGCTGAATTCAAATTTTTCATCCGCCTATCATACATAAAGACACCTTGTCTTTTACTATTTACTTAATTCGGATACGCCATTTTAAGGCATTGCATTCCTCTTTTAACCAGTTCTTTATCAGACAGCCCCGCCAAGTCCAATGCAGCACTACCACCGTTGAAACCCAGAAGCACAGGCGCACCCACTATAGAATACATATTCAGCCACTGATTAAATTGTCCCTGCGGTAAATTATTTTCAGGCGTAATGATCCAAGTCTTATCCATGTCCCAAAACGGCCTATCAAACTTCAGATAAAGCTTATCAAGCACACCCATGCCAAGTCGCTGGATCGCTTTACGCTTTTGGGCAGGTAAAACCGGGCTAAACTGAATGGTTTCACGCTTCAAAGCACCCAAGGGCAGTGTCACAATAACGGCATCAAAAATTTTATCTGCCTGATTTACAAACTTTAAAGTAATATTTTTATCCGTATAGGAAACCCCGCGCACCAACGTTGACAACTGCAAAACATAGCCACCCTTTAGACTTTCTAATATCCCTGCATAGCCATTAGGAAACACAACCTCAGCTCCACTATAACCTTCCTCATTGTTATAAACCGCCATATTCAGCTGATCAACATCTGCTCCCGAATTTTGTTGAATGGTGACCACATCTTCTAGCCAATCAGGATATGCATCATCATGAATGCGCCGTCCATCACCACCACGAATTACATAAGTTTCATCCGTGGCAATGCGCTCAAGTCCAGCCTCATTCGCCAACTTTGTTAGGGGGTTGCCCCGCACCCCATGTATCCAGCTTGCCCCTAAATCTAAAGGCTCACCTAAACTCTTATCTGTCCATATACGCCCCCCAATGCGATTTCGGGCTTCAAACACAGACACCTCTAGCCCAACGCTCCCAAGATGGTGCGCTGCAGACAGGCCACTCATTCCAGCACCTATAATAGCCACTGTTTTAGCGCCTGTTTTCTTAACCATAGACGCTGTATGTTGCCCAGACCCATAGGCGGCATGAACGGTACTGTTATACTTTGAAAATACGGCCTCCCCAGCAAAAAAAACACGGGCTGCAACAGGTGTTTCTAGAACCTTGCGATCCCGCAACTGCACGCCTTTGGGCACATAAGAATAAGAGCCATACGTCAAGGGGTCACGGCTCCAGTTAGTACGGATATAACCACGCAATTGCGCTACCCCTGCTTTAGCAGGCTGGCTAGCAACAAAACCTGACAGCATCGCGCCCCCAAGCACACCCAAAGTTTTTCTTCGATCCATCTGCTCCATCTCCTATTTCAATATAAATGTTTAACTAGCAAAATAGGCATTCGCCGCCTATATTGGCTGGCCTTTTCCCTTTTTTAACAGCCATTTATAAGTTAACTCTATTTCCTTATGTTTACTATCATTAGCCAAAGTTAACAATGAGCAAGAGCGCCAAGCCTACCTAGCAGTGTCAAGCCACCAAAACTGCAGATGCAATTCAAAAAATTAATAAAATAACATTTGTGTTTAATAAAAAACTCATTCAGAATAAAGTATGACTAAGAACTCCCTTAGCCGCAGTTTTTAAGGTGAACTTGATGGAAAAAGCTAAAAAATACATTGCATCAGAAAAAGAATTATCATTCATAAAAAAAGTGGTGAACGCCAAATATGAGCGCCAGACCATTACTGGATTAAGCAAATTTCTTGATAAATCTGCACCCCAAGACATGCACAATTTTTATTCTAAAGAGGAATTGCAAGCTATCATAGCTCTGAACGGCACTGATAAAGATGTTCAGGCACGTATGCCGATTAAAATCACCCGTCATTATTTTGATATCGCAAAAACCAGCAAAAGCATTCAAAATCTGGTCAAAGCCTCACCAAATGAAACTTATGATTTAGATGGGGCTGAGGATCCGGGTAAGCAAATGTCGTTTTCTCCTGTTGAGGGGCTTATCCATAAATATGAATTGGGTCTAATTTACGTTGCTTCAACTTGCTCTGCGCATTGTCGGTTTTGCTATCGAGAAGAGCTGATTGCTAAAAAAGAAATTGAGCGAGAAGACGGAACTTTTGCTGCAAAAGGCCTAGCGCAAATTAGCGAAATTGTTTCCTATATTAAACAGCATAATGAACAGGTCGAAAAAAATAACGGCACTCACCCAAAAACCGGGCGCAAGCAATTACGTGAGATTTTAATGTCTGGCGGCGATCCAATGGTGCTTGGCAACAAAAATATTGCCAAATGGCTGGCGGCATTAGCTGAGGCAGGGATTGATGCCATTCGCATTGGCACAAAGGAATTGGCGTTTTTTCCTTTGCGTTTTGATGAGAGCTTTTTTGCCATGCTTGATGATTTTCATCAGGCCTACCCACACGTAAACCTAAGAATGATGATACATTTTAATCACCCTGATGAGTTTTTACAAAAAATGCCAAATGGGGATTATAAAACCAATGAGAGCGGTAATTATAAATGGATAGAGCCAACCCTTAGAGCTATTAAACAATTTGCCTCTCGCTCATGGATAAATATCGATAATCAAGCGCCAATTATTAAAAATATAAATGATGATCCTGATGCTCTAAGAATTATGCAAAGAGAATTAAAACTCAAAGGAGTTGAAAATCATTATTTCTTTTGTGGGCGAGATATTGTTGGTCATAAAGCATTTAATGTGCCGATTGAAGAGGCGTGGAATATATTAAACCTCTCACAAAAAGGGCTTTCTGGGGTTGAAACCCATGCCCGCCTTTCTATCACCCATTATAAAGGTAAAACAGAAGTAGTAGCCGTAACTAACGAGCCAATGAAAGGAGTAAAGGGCGCAGAAAATGGCGTGGTTATTTTCAAACTCTTGCGCTCCTTTGCTGATGCAAAAGATCGTTGCAAAGTAACAATAGTTGGCCGCAACCCTGAGGCGATTTGGTTTAGTGGCTATGATGATAGAGTGATTTTTGACGAAGCTGGATTATATTCAATGTACGATATTTCTCTAAAGGAATAGCTATATGAGCAATCTAAATGAAACATCAAAAAGCGCCGCTCTTTATGAGCGAGCAAAAAAAGTAATGCCGGGCGGTTGCTCTAGAAATACTATTTTGCGCTCCCCTCACCCAATTTATGCTGATTTTGCTAAGGGCTGTTATGTCACTGATATTGAGGGCGTTAAGCGAATTGATTTTGCTAATAATGTAGCATCACTAATTCACGGACATGCGCACCCAAAAATTATTGAAAAAGTAAATCAACAAATGGCAAAGGGTAGCGCTTTTTCTATTGGTACAGAAGTTGAGATAAATTACGCCGAGCATATTTGTTCACGAAATACTGGCTTTGAGCAAATGCGTTTTGTTAATTCAGGAACAGAGGCAGTAATGTCAGCTCTTAAGGCGGCACGAGCTTTTAGCGGTCGAGAAAAAATAGTTAAAGTTGAAGGTGCATATCATGGACTTTATGATTATGCCGAAGTTAGCCAATCATCTAACCCATCAAATTGGGGGCAAAAAAACCGACCCATCAGCAATCCAGTATCATTTTCAACGCCACAAGGGGCGCTTGATGATGTGATTATTATTCCCTTTAACGATGAAGAAACAGCCATTACGATAATGAATGAATATGCCAGCGAAATCGCTTGTGTATTAATAGATTTATTACCGCATAGAATTGGCGTAATACCCGCCACTGATAGTTTTGTTAAAGCCATTCGTAAGTGGACGAGCGATAATAATGCGCTAATGATCTGTGACGAGGTGATAAGTTTTCGCACAAATTATGGCGGCGCTCAGGAAAATTATGGCATCAATGCCGATTTAACAACTATGGGTAAAATGCTTGGCGGCGGTTTTCCTGTTGGGGCATTGGCAGGTCGCGCCGATGTTATGGAGGTGATGAACCCGCTTTCGGATAGGTATTTATTTCCGCATTATGGTACATTTTCAGCCAACCCAATAACCATGAGCGCAGGTCTTATGGCAATGGAAATGTTTGATAGGCAGGCAGTAGAGGATATTAACAAGCTGGGCGATTATGCTCGTAAGGTAATATCTGAGGCAATAAAAAGCGCTGATATTGCTGCGTGTGTTACAGGCATTGGTTCAATGTTTCGTATTCACTTAAAAGAAAAAGCACCAACTCATATCGTAATGCTTATATGAATGAAAAAGAAACTGAAGCCTTAAAGGCACTATTGAATTATTTATTTGATAATGGATTTATAATGGTAAATACCTGTACGGGCATTCTTTCAACTCCAATGGGTAAAAATGAAATTGATCAATTTGCTCAAACGCTTGAAGATGGATTGCTTAATATTAGAAATTTAATTTAAGATTTTTTAGAGCACG
This sequence comes from Devosiaceae bacterium, assembly GCA_021648585.1. GTDB lineage: Bacteria > Pseudomonadota > Alphaproteobacteria > Rhizobiales > Devosiaceae > S141-66. The sequence continues at coordinate 11,556 of JAKISM010000056.1, forward strand.
GAGCTAAAAAAAATGGAAAATAATCCTTGCATTATTTGTGTAGCTATAACTGGCTCTGTGCCAACAAAACAGAATAATCCAGCTGTGCCAATAAGTATTGCTGAGCAAATTGAAAGCACGCATGAGAGTTTTGAAGTTGGTGCTTCTATTGCCCATTGCCATGTTAGAAATGATGATGGTAGCACAAGTTCTGACCCTGAAAAATTTGCCTCTCTTAAGGAGGGATTAGAAAAACATTGCAAGGGCATGATTTTACAGTTTTCAACCGGGGGACGCTCTGGCGCTGGTCTTGAGCGTGGTTCTATGCTTTCACTTTCACCCGATATGGCTTCTCTTTCTGTTGGTTCAAATAATTTTCCAACAAGGGTCTATGAAAATCCACCCGATTTAGTTAACTGGTTAGCAAAAGAAATGCTTAAATATAATGTAAAGCCAGAAATTGAAGCCTTTGATCTTTCACATATTTTTCAGGCCGTAAAAATGCAAAAAGATGGGTGCTTAAAAGATCCTTTGCACATACAATTTGTCATGGGAGTAAAAAACGCTATGCCCGTTGACAAGCAAGTATTTGATTTTTATGTCAAAACCGTAAAGCGCCTAAGCCCAAACGCAACATGGTGCGGGGCAGGGATTGGCGCAAATCAAATCGTGCTAAATGAATGGTCAATTAAAGCTGGCGGGCACACAAGAACAGGTCTTGAAGATAATATTCGTCTTGATAAAGATAATCTAGCACCATCAAATGCCGCCCTTGTTAAGCGTGCGACTGAACTATGCAACAAATATAATCGCCCTGTTGCCAGCTGGCAGCAAGCCCGTAAAATTTTACAATTACCGCTAAAAAACAATTAAAACTATAAAGAGAGATAAAATGCCAACATGGACTGTTGAAGCTATTGGAATGTTTGCTGCCCTTTTAGGAACGATTTGCTGGGCCCCACAAACTATAAAAACTATTAGAACAAGAGATACAAAATCTCTCTCCCTTGGCACAAACTTATTATTGCTAAGCACAGTTATACTTTGGCTCATTTATGGAATAGCACTTAACTCGTTTCCACTTATTATTGCAAATTTAGTTTCTATGATTTTGGTTGGGATAATCGTAGTGCTTAAGCTTAAACATGGTTAGACAAAAAAAGGCCGACCAAGTGGCCGGCCTTAATATCTATCAAATATAAAAACTAAGCAGCGGCTTCTTTGCCCTTACCCTT
>JAKISM010000057.1 GCA_021648585.1 Devosiaceae bacterium
TTTTATACTAGCCTATTTTCATAGGAATGAAAAAGCACCAAATAGCTTTTCAACATTTCTCTAAGAGGGATAATTATATATTCATAAGAAAAGCAACTGCAAAAATATGCAAAACACCAATTTATAGAGCTATAAAATCCAGCTTATTCGCTAAGCGAGCGTAAATCCTGCCAAACATCTTCAACTTTGGCTATATATCCATCAGCTGATTTAATCTGCACATTAAGCCCAAGATCACGAGCCGAAAGTCGGCCAGTTGCCGAAATCAAAGAAAAAGCAGCAACATATCTATTTGATTGCGCAATTATCTCACTCTCCTGCACTAAAGTAAGATCAGCACGAGCATTTAGCACATCAAGAGTGGTTCGTTGCCCTACATTTCTTTCCTCAATCACTCCATTAAGCACCTGTCTTGAAGAATAAGCAGCCGATTGCGCCGCCTCAATTTGTGATTTTGAGTTTTGCAACCCACTCCACGAGGAAACAATCGCAGCTCTTACCTGATCTTGTGCGCTAAGTACGTCTATTTCGCTTTTTATTTGATTTAGATTGGCCTTACGAACTGATGCGCCCAGTGCGCCTCCTTGATATAGCGGCACAGAAAGTGAAAGTGAAACAGATGCACTTGGCGTGGTTGTTCCTAAAATAAAATCCTGTGCTCCGCCTATATTTCCTATCAATCTTAAGGTTGGCCCAAAAGCCCGCTTTGCTGCGTCTGAGCCTGATTGAGCTGCTCGCATTTGAGCTTTTGCTGAAAGAATAGCTGGGTGTAATTTATTAGCATAATTTTGCGCTTCATCTAATGAGCGTGGTAATAAGCCACCAAATTTAAAGCTCAAGCTTAAGTTTTGTGGTTTTTTGCCAACAAAGCGCTGATAATTTGCTTGCGCAGTGCGCAAATTATTAATTGACGATTTATAAGAAGCAACACCTTGCGCTAATCTTGCTTTAGCTTGAGAAACATCAGTGCTTGTTCCAGTACCAATAGAAAGCCTATCTTGGCTTGAGCGTACTTGCGCTTGATAAAAGGATACATTTTCAGCTCTTAATTGCACTAAGCGTGTTTCACGAACCACATTAAGATAAGAGGTTGCAGCTGAAAGCAGGACATTTTGTGTGGCACTTCTTAGTGCTTGAGAAGCTACTTCTGTATAGGCTCTAGCCTGTTCAATTTGTGCATCAGTTTTTAGATTGTCAAATAATACCTGAGAATATGAAATCCCAAGAGATCCCTTTGTAGACTCAATAACATTACCACCTGCAATAACCCATGAATTTGTAATATCCATATTAGCATTTATTGATGGTAACAGGCCAGAACGGCGCATAGCAATATCTTCAGCCGAGGCCTTAACGCTTAATAATGCCGCAGCAATTTGTGGGTTATTAGCATAGGCGTTGGACAATGCTTGGCGAAGTGTTTCTGCGCGAGCAGAACCAGACAAAAAAAGAAAAATTACCGAAAAAATAAAAATACGAAAAAATAAAACCATCTGCATTACTAAAACAACTCCTTAACAAAACCTTAGCGGCCTGAAGTAAGTTATACAATCATTGTTACTTAATTAGAGTTAGCTTCTGTGTAAAAATAGAATAATTGTTTCATTTGTGCAACACTAACCCTGTGCTAAATGCTTACATACTTAATTAAAAGTTAAATTTAGAGGCTTTTTCTGTTAAATAAAGGGCTGGCAATTTTATATCAAACATTTGTGTTGAGCCAATATCCTCACCAGTTTTTTTATATATGGTGACTATATCTATTGCGCCTTGATTTATTGCAGCAATCAAACGACCGCCATCACGCAACTGCTTAAAAAGAGAGGCAGGAACATTATCAACACTACCCTCAATAATAATCACATCATAGGGGGCTTCAGATGGTAATCCCTTAGAAATATCACCTTGAATAACCACCCCATTGCCAACATCCAAATCAACAAGAATTTGGCTTGCTTGTTCAACAAGCTCGCCATTTTGCTCAACACCAACCACAGCGCTAGCTAAATTCGCAATTATTGCTAAGGAATAGCCAATACCAGAGCCAACAACTAACACAACATCAGATGTATCTATCTGAGAGGTCTGAACAAGACGACCAATAGAAACAGGCGCCATAAGGTATCGTCCTTGTTGGTCTAACTTTATATCCATATCTGAATAGGCAACGCCTTGATAGTTTTTAGGTGCAAAATATTCTCTTGGAACATTTCCCATACTAGCTAATAGATCGTGATCTATCACGCCATTTGTAAGAAGCTGATTATCAACCATGTTTTTGCGTGTTTGATCATATTCAATTTTCAAAACTATCACCCTTAATTCGCCAACTGATTAGTACTCTCTTTGCTATAACGCAAACTAGCTAGACGCAAGTTGATTTTTATAAATTTGCACGTCATCAACATAACTATTATATTTTGTTACTATTAGCTTAATAATATTTCAGTAAACATCTCTTGTGTAATTCTAATTTCTGAAATAGAACTCGCACATAAATGAGGCCACGTGGCGGAATGGTTACGCAGCGGATTGCAAATCCGTCTATTCCGGTTCGATTCCGGACGTGGCCTCCATTCTTTATTCTTGTCGCCGTTGGTCGCCATTTATTCTTTTCCCATTTTATAGTTTTGCTTGGTTGCTTTCTTTATGCTTGCCGCCGTTGGTCGCTTTGCTCCCGTCCCCGGCACCCCCGCCATTTATTCTTTTCCCATTTTATAGTTTTGCTTGGTTGCTTTCTTTATGCTTGCCGCCGTTTATTCTTTTCCCACGCTAATGTGCGTAGAGGGAACATCAACTTGTCAGCGTTAGATGGGCATGACTTTCCACAATCTAATCCATCATTTCATCACGCTTTAATAATAGCTCCATATCATATTCATTAAGCACTGGCGGGTTGGCGTCTGCTTCATATCTATCGTCTGACACGGTGCAATTTCTGCCACATATCAAAAATGCTATTTCCTCCACGCTGTCATTAAACCATATTCTCCCCCCCGGAGTTGAAATATAGCCATCAACTTCTTCAGAAATATCAGCGCCTAAATCAGTACTTGAAGGTAATTCCGAATCTGCATCAAAAGAAAAAGCACCATGCGTATGATATGATGCGAAATAATTGAAATCTTCTGGCGGATCATCGGCAAAACAACTATCTATCCTGCCTTTTGTCGGCTTAGTTGCAATAAAATTATCGTTTTCATCTATGCCAAAATAACCGCAATATTCTTTGTTCTCAGCAAAAGAAATTGGCTGTAATTTGTCAAAAAACTCAATTACAAAATCAATTTCCTTATCTTCTTGCGCCAAACTAGCATTTGCAAAAAACCCAAAGAAAAAAACAAAAATAACAATAAATCTCATAAATAAACCCTTCAAATAAACATATTAAAATAACTAAACATTTCTAGGTTCATTTTGCAATCTCCTATTGACCTATAGGAAAAATCCTATATTGATAATTTTATGAGTGATATGAAACAATTTATAGATGCGATTGAAGTGTTTTTGAGCAAGCATGACTGGACACCAACTCGCTTTGGGCGTGAAATTGCGGGTGATCCATTATTTGTATTTGATTTACGTGAAGGGCGAGAGCCACGTAGCGAAACTCGTAATAAAATCCTTAAGAGCATGGAAAAGTATAATAAAACTGGTAAATTAATGCCGCTTCGCATTGGTGTTGCTGGTTTGGGCACAGTTGGTGCTGAATTAGTCAAAATCTTGCAAAAAGATGGCGCGGCTATTTCTCGTAAAATAGGACGTGAAATTGTGGTTAGTGCGGTTGGCGCTCGCTCTCGCTCTAAAGATAGAGGTTTTGATCTTTCTGATATTGAATGGTTTGATGATCCAGTAGCGCTTGCATCATCTGATAATATAGATTTATTTGTTGAACTAATAGGCGGGGAAGATGGGCCAGCTTTGGCAAGCGTAAAAGCTGCGCTTAGTGCATCTCGCCCTGTCGTTACTGCCAATAAGGCCCTTTTAGCACGACATGGAGTTGAACTTGCGGCAATAGCTGAAAAATCAGGTGCGCAACTTGGTTTTGAAGCGGCGGTTGCTGGCGGCATTCCGGTGATTAAGGCATTGCGTGAGGGTTTAGGCTCGGCAAGTGTAATTAGAACTTATGGTATTATGAATGGCACATGTAATTATATTCTCTCTCGTATGGGTGAGGAGGATATTTCATTTGCTGATTGTTTAAAAGATGCACAACAGCTTGGTTATGCTGAGTCTGACCCGACTTTTGATGTTGAAGGTTTTGACACGGCACATAAATTGGCAATTCTTTCGTCGCTTTGTTTTGCAACGCAAATTGCCCCAGATGAAATTTTTGTTGAAGGCATAAGCACAATTTCGCAAGCCGATATAAAAGTTGCCAATGATTTGGGTTATAAAATAAAATTGCTCGGACTAGCGCAAATAAGCGAAGATGGAATAGAGCAAAGAGTTCACCCAACACTAGTTCCAAAAGCTAGCGCTATTGCTAATGTTGATGGCGTGCTAAATGCTGTAGTGCTTGAAACTGACCATGTGCAAGAATTAATGCTTTCTGGCCCCGGAGCTGGCGGCGCTGCTACTGCTTCTTCGGTATTGTCGGATATTTTGGACATAGCAAGAGGCACAAGAGTGCCTCCGCTTGGCGTACCTTCAAATGAATTAAAGCCCTATAAAAGAGCGCCCATGCGCACCCATGAGGGCGGGTATTACATCCGCTTTAACGCAAAAGACGTACCAGGAACGTTGGGTGTAATCACTACCAGTATGGGGAAACATGGTATCTCTATTGAGAGCATAATTCAGCGCCCCGATTTGCAAGCAGAAAATGCCAGTATAAAGGGAGAGAATACTCGCACCATTATTTTGATAACGCATGAGACAATGGAAAAAAATGTGCGGAAGGCCTTAGATGAGATTGCAAACAGCGGCATGGTTATTGGCAAAGCTCAGCTTATAAGAATTGAGAAATTTTAGATATATCACTGCTTGTTTTTGCTTTGATATTTCCTAACAAACCAAAGGGCAATTAACGCTAAAAGCAGAACCAGAGAAATTGTAACAAATATTGATTTATAAGATGAGTTTGTGCTGGCGCAAATAACGTTTTGAACTGTGATATTATCTGCCCCTAATTCAAGCATTTTTATAATTGAAAAATTCTCTAAATAATCAAACACAGAACCTGGTAGGGCAACCAAAGTGGCTAAAAAGCGCCACTTGCCCCATTTTTCTGGCATAAGAAGCCAATAGGCAAGAGCTAGCGTTAAAAATAACAGAGCAGGAAATATCATATCAAGCATTCCTGCTTGAATATTCATATAAAATTCTGTGCCCTCAACAGAGAGAGCATTTAACATTTGCTGAGCATCAGCAAATGAATAGCCTTTGGGGCGTAAATCAAAAGGTAATAAGCCGCCACTTGCCGCCATGATTTTTGGTAATGACCAAAATAGCATAATCGCATATATGCCTATAGTGGCGCTAAAAATAAGCCAGTAAATTTTCTTTATATTCATTATTATCTCGCTTTCGATCTATTTAATCTAAGCACTAGAGATTACTTTTCAATGAAAAAAGAAAACGTGCGCATCAATTAACCTATGCGCACGTCAAAATATAGATTTATTTCTTAAGGGCTTTAAGAATATTTTGCGGTGAAGAAACGCCATAAGGATCGCTTTGGCAATTATCTTCAAAGCCTTCTTCTTCAAACCATTGCTCAATCACACCATCATTGATTATTGCGCCATAACGCCATGAGCGAAGACCAAAACCAAGATTGTCTTTATTAACTAACATACCAATATGGCGAGTGAATTCACCCGATCCATCCGGAATTAATTTAACATTTTTAAGGTTCTGCGATTTACCCCAAGCATTCATTACAAAAGCATCATTTACTGAAATACAATAAATCTCATCAATGCCTTCTGCCTTAAACTCATCAGCTAATTTTTCAAAATCAGGCAGCTGAAAGGTTGAGCAGGTTGGTGTGAAAGCTCCGGGTAATGAAAATAGCACAACTTTTTTACCAGCAAAATAATCAGCGGTAGATTTTTGCTCCCAACGAAATGGGTTGTCGCCTTCTATGCTCTCATCACGCACACGAGTTTGAAAAGTTACATCACGTAATTTGTGACCAATCATTATAATTCTCCATATTAGGTTAAATAATTCTAGCTTCTTAGAACATCTCTAAACTACAAAATCAACAGGAATATTAATTAAGTTTAGATTTATTATTGACTTGATTGAAATAAGCAATGGCATTGGCAATTAGTTGATTAAGCAACTCGTTACCCTGAACAGTATCCTCGTCTTTAATTCTTTCAGACGTTAGAGAAACAGCAATAGCTTGCATTGCATAGGCAGCTTTTTTCTTGCCGCTTGCTTGAAGTTCGATAATTTGTTTTTGCAATTCGCTAATGGTTAAATCAAAGCCCTTTGGAGAAATTGTTAACTTTAATTCTGGCCAATCTTTTGCTTTGCTATCTTCAATCATCTTTGTGGCGAGAGAGCCAATTAACCACATGGCCTCAGAATCTTTGCTGCCGCTTTCATTCAAATCTTTTAGCACTGTGAAAAGTGTCGCTTGTATATTCTTCTCATATTGTGCTTGAGAAATTTGCTCTTTGCTCATTTTACCTATCCAGAAATTGCTTTAACTGCATCTATATAGGATAGATTTTGTGCTTTTGCTACAGGCTCACAAGTTATTTTTCCAAATGCTACATTCAAGCCATTTAGCAAATGCTTATCGCTTAAAAGCGCTTGCTTATAGCCTAAGTTTGCAATGCGTAAAACATGGGGTAAGGTAACATTATTTAGAGCATAAGTTGAGGTGCGAGCTACCGCACCAGGCATATTTGCTACGCAATAATGCACAATATCATCAATTATATATGTCGGATCGTCATGCGTTGTAGCTTTTGAAGTTTCAAAACAGCCGCCCTGATCAATCGCCACATCAACCAACACCGCCCCCTGCTTCATTGTTTTTAGCATTTCACGATTTACTAGTTTAGGAGCGGCGGCTCCGGGAACTAAAACCGCACCAATGACAAGATCAGCATTGGCAACCTCACTAGCAAGCAATGCTTTTGAAGAATAAAGCGCCGTTGCCTTTGCGCCAAAATGATTTTCAAGTTGCTCAAGTGTAACAGGGTTCATATCAAGAATTGTAACATTAGCTTGCAAACCAACTGCCATTTGTGCGGCGTTAAAACCAACTACACCACCACCAATTATAACTACTTTTGCTGGTTGCACACCAGGTACGCCGCCAAGCAAAACACCACGCCCACCGTGAGATTTTTCAAGCGCCGTTGCACCAGCTTGCACCGAGAGGCGACCAGCAACTTGGCTCATTGGCTTTAATAATGGCAAGCCCCTATTATCATCGGTTACAGTTTCGTAAGCAATGCAAATTGCATTTGATTTAATAAGGTCATTTGTCTGTTCAACATCTGGAGCTAAGTGCAAATAAGTGAACAATATTTGTCCATTGCGTAACATTTTACGTTCATCTGCTTGCGGCTCCTTGACCTTCACAATCATATCAGCTTTAGCAAAAATGCTTGTTGCGTCTGGGGCAATTTGAGCACCAACATTTTTATAATCCTCATCACTTGCCCCAATGCCCATGCCAGCATTAGTTTCTACCAGCACATTATGGCCAGCTAAGATTAATTCATTAACGCTTTCTGGAGTTAGTCCTACCCGATATTCGTGATTTTTAATTTCTTTTGGTACACCAATAAGCATAATTTCTCTCCATAATTTTATTTATTTACAATTAGCAGGTATTTTGAACAATTTCTTGTGAAAGAAGGGCTGAATCTGAATTTGAAGGGATAAAATCCTGTTGCCTTCTTAAAATGAGCAATAAAATCCCACTTTCAATATGGGAGAGGAAATGGCAAATATCTCAGTCTGTTAACCATATATTGGTGATTATACCTATAAATCTACTTTAGGGACGCTGTTTAAGCAACTAATCAGCGAAAGAGATAGTAGGTATGGTTTTGGCACTTGAAGGAACAGAGCGCACAATGCAAGATGGTGACTTGATTGTCAGTAAGACTGACACGAAGGGTTGGATTACATATTGCAATGATTCATGCGCAGATATTGCAGAATATGAAATTGATGAACTGATTGGTCAACCCCATTCAATAATTCGCTCACAAGGAATGCCTAGATGTGTATTTAAGCTTCTTTGGGATAGGATTGCTGCTGGGCATGAAATATTTGCTTTTGTGGTGAATAAATCCAAAAACAATAATCATTATTGGGTTTTTGCCCATGTTACCCCCTCACGAGATGAGGAGGGGAATATTACTGGTTATCACTCGAACAGACGCAAGCCTTTTGGTAGCGCCTTAGAAGTAATCAAACCACTTTATAAAGCTTTGCTTGCTGAAGAGGCAAAATATAAAAATCGTAAAGAAGGTCTGGCGGCATCAACTGCTATATTAACTTCAATTTTACAAGAGAAAGGTGTCGATTATGACGAATTTATTCTCTCGATTTAATATGTCTTCATTATTTGTTGCCGTTATTTGCTCAACTATTGTAGCATTTACTGCAATAATAATATTTATTGTTGCCTTATTTAAATTACCAACATTGGTTATTGAAATTTTGAACATCTTTCAAGTTATCATGGCATTTATAGCTTTTAGAATGATTGTTCGTACACGTAAAGTCTTTCAGAAAATCGGCGAAGTTAGTGAATATATTCGAAATGGAAATTTTCAGAATCGTATTATTGGTCATGGCGAAAAGGGCGAAGTCGAAGATGTAATAAATAGTTTGAACAACTCTATTGATGTTAGCGATTGTTTTGTGCGTGAATCAGCTTTGGCTATGCAAGCATCATCTGAAGGGCGCTATTATCGTAAGATTGTTCTTGCTGGGCTTCATGGATCATTTCTTGAGAGTGCAAATGGTATAAATGCTGCGATTGATGTTATGGCTTCTCATGATGAGAGCGCTAAGTCGAGCATGTGTGATGTTGAGGAAATGCTTGCGCAAAATAAACGTGGCGTTGCAGAAGTTGGTAAGGTTCTTGCGGCTCTCGCTAAGACTGACCTAACTTTAAGAGTTCAGGGTGAGTTTGAAGGTGAATTCAAAAAACTTCAGAACGATACAAATGCGGTTGCAGATCGCCTCACCGATATTGTTGGTCAATTACAAGACACATCTGGCGGACTTAAAACAGCAACTGGCGAGATACTTGAGGGTGCAAATGATCTTGCTGATAGAACAACAAAACAAGCCGCAACTATTGAAGAAACTTCTGCTGCTATGGAACAATTATCTTCAACAGTTATTGCTAATGCCGAAAAAGCAGAAGAAGCTTCAAATAAATCTGCAATTACGTCTAAAACAGCAGCAGATGGCGAACAAATTATGCATAAAGCAAAAGATGCTATGGAGCGCATTACAACTTCATCTGAGAAAATCTCAAACATCATTGGCATGATTGATGATATTGCTTTCCAAACTAACTTGCTGGCGCTTAATGCTTCTGTTGAAGCAGCAAGTGCTGGAGAAGCTGGTAAGGGCTTTGCGGTTGTTGCGGTTGAGGTTCGTCGCCTAGCGCAAAGTGCCGCTGAGGCATCAAGTGAGGTTAAAGTGTTAATCGAGCAAAGCGCAACTGAAGTTTCTGGTGGCTCGAAATTAGTTGAAGAGGCGGCTGGTAAACTCAATAATATTTTAGAATCAGTACGTGAAAATTCAAGCCTACTTGAGAGCATAGCAAAAAATAGTCGTGAGCAAGCAAGTTCGCTTGAAGAGGTAAATGGGGCGGTTCGTCAAATGGACGAAATGACGCAACATAATGCGGCACTCGTTGAAGAAACAAACGCCGCCATTGAGCAAACAGAAGCGCAAGCCAATGAGCTTGATCAAATTGTTGAGGTGTTTAAGCTTGAGGCTGATACACACTATGAAGCGGAACGAGCCGTAGCATAATAATCAACTTCAAAATTATTATGAAATTGGGCGCTTTGAAAAAAGCGCCCTTTTCTTTTGCTTTGCATTGCCTTAGATAGGCATAGAACAATTTTACTTTAAGGAATGTCTATGGCTCGCCAATTTATCTATCACATGTCTAATCTTTCAAAATCTTATGCTGGTGGCAAAAAGGTTTTGGACGGTGTTAATTTAAGTTTTTACCCCGATGCAAAAATCGGCGTGCTTGGGCCCAATGGCGCAGGTAAATCTACTTTGCTAAAAATCATGGCAGGTTTAGACAATGAGTTTAATGGCGAAGCGTGGTTAGCTGAGGGTGCAAGCGTGGGCTATTTGTCGCAAGAGCCGCAACTCGATCCAAGCCTTGATGCTATTGGCAATGTAATGATTGGCGTGAAGGATAAGAAGGCAATTCTTGATAAGTATAATGATTTAATGATGAATTATTCGGACGAAACAGCGGACGAAGCGGCAAAATTACAAGACGAGATTGATGCGCAAAATCTTTGGGATCTAGATAGCCAAGTAGAAATGGCAATGGAGGCTTTGGGCTGTGTTGAGCCAACATCTTCAGTTGAGAATCTCTCAGGCGGTGAAAAACGGCGCATTGCGCTTTGCCAGCTTTTGCTAAGCAAGCCAGATTTATTACTACTAGATGAGCCAACAAACCACCTTGATGCCGAAACAACCGCATGGCTAGAGCGTCATTTGCGTGAATATACTGGCTCGGTTTTGCTCATCACTCACGATAGATATTTCTTGGATAATGTTACGGGCTGGATTTTAGAACTTGATCGTGGTCGTGGCATACCATATGAGGGCAATTATTCCGCCTACCTTACGCAAAAAGCCAAGCGCTATGCACAAGAGGGACGTGAAGATGTTGCACGACTTAAAGTGTTGGAGCGTGAGCAAGAATGGATGGGCAAAAGCCCCCAAGCACGCCAAAGTAAATCTAAAGCCCGCCTTAAGGCATATGATGAGTTGGTCAAAATAAACGAAGCCAGAACGCAAAGCACTTCTGCGCAAATTATTATTCCAGCAGGCGAGCGTTTGGGCGATAGGGTTATTGATCTTAGCGAAGTTTCTAAGGGTTATGGCGAAAGATTGCTGATTGATAATTTAAGCTTCAAACTGCCTCCGGGTGGTATTGTCGGAATTATCGGGGCAAATGGCGCCGGTAAAACAACGCTATTTCGCATGATTACAGGGCAAGAAAAACCTGATAGTGGCACTATTGAAATTGCCGATAATGTAAAACTTGGTTATGTAGATCAAAGCCGTGATAGTTTGGACGATAATAAAACCGTCTGGGAAGAAATTTCCGAAGGCAGTGATATTTTAATGCTTGGCAAACGTGAAATGAATAGCCGTGCCTATTGCTCAACATTTAATTTTAAGGGCGGCGACCAACAACAAAAAGTTGGCAATCTATCGGGCGGGCAACGCAACCGTGTTCACTTAGCAAAAATGCTAAAATCAGGCTCAAACGTGTTATTGCTCGATGAGCCAACCAACGATCTCGACACCGAAACTTTAGCGGCACTAGAAGAAGCCCTAGAAGAGTTCGCAGGTTGCGCCGTTATCATCTCGCACGATAGAATGTTTTTAGATCGCTTGGCAACTCACATGCTATCGTTTGAAGGTGATAGTCATGTTGAATGGTTTGAGGGCAATTTCTATGAGTATGAGCAAGACAAAATCCGCAGGCTTGGTGCGAACTCGGTTAATCCTAAGCGTATGAGTTATAAGCGGTTGACTCGGTGATGGTGGGGAGAATGAGTAAAGCCAAAACGCACAAACTAAAATTACCCGGATTAATACTCCAACGGGGATTTTGGCTTTATGTTTGGCGTGTTACAACTCCTAAAAATGGCATATGGCATTATGTTGGACGAACAGGTGATGCCAGTAGTCCATACGCTGCGTCTGTTTATAGAAGAATGGGGCAGCATTTAGGAAAGGCCAAGAACACTAATGCGTTGCGTAAGAATTTAGTAAAAATGGAAATAAACCCTGAAGACTGCTCGTTCGAAATGATTGCTCATGGACCAATTTATGATGAGGTGCATAATGGCTTTGATTATACTAATAAAGATGAAAAAAATGAGCACTTTAAGAATCACAAGCCTTATCGAGATTGTGTAGCCGCTATGGAAAAACAGTTATGTGAAGATTTGAAAAAAGCTGGGTATAAAGTTTTAAATATAGTCAATAGCAATGCTAGGCTAAATGAAGAAAAATGGAAACCAGTTCGAGCAGCTTTTGCTAAAGAGTTTACGAAATTAAAAGGTTAAAATGAGCTAACGGCACTTTTTTCCCCTCTGTCGCCAGCAATTCCATTATCCATTTATTAGCTTGAGTAAAAAACTCTACTGCCAGTAATATCCTCCGCCGTCATGCCGTTGAAAAACGGCATCCATTACACCCCTCAACAGGCACTATTTTAGTATTGTTCTCGTTGTTGAAACGAGGAATAAACCACTATTTATGATATAGTTTGATAGCGCAAATGGACCCCGTTTTTCAACGGGGTGACACTGGAGGGACGGGGTAACGCTGGAGGGAGATGGCTGATTTCATAGTAGTGGCTTGATATTGATAGGCAACAAACTCCGATGTCTTTGCGAGAAGCGGAGCGACGTGGCAATCCAGAATTTCTTAGTTTATATGATAGATTCTGGATTG
>JAKISM010000058.1 GCA_021648585.1 Devosiaceae bacterium
CTGAAAGCAAAGGAAAAATGAAAGAGTGCGTGGCTCTTTTAGATGAAGTGTTTGAGGGGAAGAAAATTCATGATGTGCAAAGAAAGCGTTTACATAAAGATGGCTCTTTAGTTGATGTTTCAATTTCCGCTGCACCCATGTTTGATGAAAATGGCGATGTGTATGGTGCTACTTATTCGGCTGAAGATATTTCTGAGCGCCTAAAGGCACAAGAAAAGCTCAATCAGTTAGCCTATTTTGATCAATTAACAGGATTGCCAAATAATGCTTGTTTGCAAAAAGATTTGGCTGAACATTTGAATAAAGGGGAAGAGCTAACTCCTTTGCCAATTTCATTAGCTATTATTGAATTGTCAGGCTTTCGTGAAGTTAATGATACTCTTGGTATTCTTAGCGGTAATAAATTGATTAAAGAAGTAACTAAGCGGCTTGATGAAGTTGCAAATGGTGCAAAAATATATCGCTCTAATATCTATGAATTTTATATCACAATGGCACAATGTGGTGATCCAATAAAAATAATGTCAACAGTTCAGGCTATAATCAGATATTTGCGCAAACCGTTTGAAATTGATAATCAAAGAGTTCATCTTGGCGCAAAAGCTGGAGTGAGCATCGCTCCTTTGCACGGGCAAAATGTTGAAGAATTATTAGCCAATACTTCTTTAGCCCTATGTGCTGCAAAATGCGATAATGATCGTTGTGCACGTTTTTTCTCTATGTCAATAAGAACTAGCGCACAATCAAGACGAGAATTAGATTTAGATTTACGGCGGGCATTTCAGGCAAAAGAATTTGAATTATTTTATCAACCGCAAATAAATTTACTTTCAGGAAAAATAATTGGTGCTGAAGCGCTTTTACGCTGGCGACATCCTGATCATGGTATTATTCCCCCCGGCGGTTTTATTGACGCTTTAGCTAAAAATCCAATCGCTTATGAAGTTGGTAAGTGGATAATGCGCGAGGCGATTGAAAAGGCGGCTAATTGGCGCTTAATGGGATTAGGTGATATACGTATTGGGGTAAACTTGTTTGGGGCGCAATTTGAGCATGATTTAGTAGAAGATGTTGAAGATGCTCTAACAGATTTTGCGCTCCCTGCGAACTTGTTTGAGTTGGAAATAACTGAAAATATTGCCATTGGATTTAAAAAGAATGTAATTGATCCACTTAGAAAAATAAAAAATATGGGGGTGAGCATTGCCTTTGATGATTTTGGAACGGGCTATGCCTCGCTTAGTTATTTGCTAAAATACCCGCTTACTCGCATAAAAATTGACAGGAGCTTCTTATTCAATATTCCTAAAAGCGCTGAAGAAGCAGCCATTGTTAGGGCAATAATTGCTATGTCGCACGGGTTAGGACTTGAGGTTATTACTGAAGGTGTTGAAACTAAACAACACGTATCTTTTCTTAAAATAGAGAATTGTGAAGAGGCTCAGGGTTTTTATTATGCCAAGCCATTGCCAGAAGATCAATTTATAGAATTTGTGAAATCAGATTTGATTTTTGATCGCTCAACCTGTGCGAATATTGCAATATAATTTTTAAATAATTATCAAACATTGATATAAAACAATGTTTGAACTTTTGAATTAATTTAGCCAGTTTGTAAGTTGGTAGATTTTATTTCCCCTATCATTTCTGCCTCTTTTGCATTTCTACCTTTCTTATCTAGTACAATCTTTGATGAGAAAGGCAAATTGTTCTAGTTACAGGTAGGTCTAAGCTTTTGTTGCGCTAGAGCAATTTTTACACAGGAAGCGTTTTTAATGGTCAACGATAGACGTATGGGTAAACTTGTGCTTTAATCAAATTAATGGCCGCCCGATAAACGATGGCGGTGTAACTCGGAGGAAAATATGAGATTAAAAACATTAACGAGAATAGCGTTAGCTAGTACTATTGTGCTTTCAATGGGCATAGGAATGGCAAATGCGCAAACTCTTAATTGGGCAAGGGCTGGCGATAGTATTACGCTTGATCCGCATGCTCAAAATGAAGGGCCAACAACGGCTTTACAACATCAAATTAGCGAAGCTTTAATAGTCCGCGATATGACAGGCAAGGCTGTGCCAGCTTTGGCAACCGAGTGGGGGCCTAGTGAAAGCGATCCTAATGTTTGGTCTTTTAAGCTACGTGAAGGTGTAAAATTCCATGATGGTGCAGAATTTGATAGTGAAGATGTAGTGTTTTCATTTAATCGCGCTATGTCAGAAGAAAGTAATTTTAAGGAATTGCTAGCTTCAGTGAAAGAAGTTCGTGCCAATGGTAAATATGGTTTTGAAATTGTAACTGATGGTCCAAATCCACTTATGGCTTCTAATTTAACCAACCTATTCATTATGGATAAGGATTGGGCAGAAGCTAATGGAGCGACTAAAGTGCAAGATGTAGAGGGTGGAGAAGATACTTTTGCTTCACGCAATGCAAATGGCACCGGCCCTTATATTTTGGTTTCTCGGGAGCCTGATGCAAAAACTGTTCTTAGAATAAATGAGAACTATTGGGGCATTGATGAGTTCCCTATGGAGATAAAAGAAATTGTCTATACTCCTATTCAAAACCAAGCAACAAGAGTTGCTGCATTGCTTTCTGGTGATGTTGACTTTATCCAAGATGTGCCTGTGCAAGATTTGGCTCGTGTTGGAGAAACAGATGGCCTTAAGGTTATTACTGCACCGCAAAATAGGGTGATATTCTTTGGTATGAACCAAGGTGATGCAGATCTTGAAACTGATAATGTTGATGGTAAAAACCCATTTGCTGATCTTCGTGTTCGTCAAGCCGTGAATATGGCGATTAATCGTGAAGCTATTAAAAAGATAGTTATGCGTGATCAGTCAGTTCCAGCTGGTATGATTTCACCACCATTTGTTAATGGCTGGACTGCTGAGTTAGACGCGGTTCCAGAAAATAATGTTGAAAAAGCACAAGGTCTGATGAATGATGCTGGTTATGGAGATGGTTTCTCTATTCGCCTAAATTGTCCTAATGATCGCTATATAAATGATGAAGCAATTTGTCAGGCAGCAGTTGGTATGTTGGCTAAAATTGGTATTAATGTGCAACTTGAAGCATTGCCAAAAGCTCAGCATTTCCCACTTATTGGCGGTCTGAAAACTGACTTCTATATGCTTGGTTGGGGTGTTCCAACTTATGATAGTGAATATATTTTCAACTTCTTGGTTCATACTAAGGGTGAAAAATATGGTTCATGGAATGGCGTACGTTTCTCTGATCCTGAGTTAGATATGAAAATTCAGGGACTTGCTTCAGAAACTGATCTTGATAAACGTAATCAAACAATTGCGGATATCTGGGCAGTGGTGCAAAAGGAACAGCTTTATATTCCAATTCATCACCAAGTGCTTAACTGGGGCATGTCAGATAAGGTAGATACAATTGTGTCTCCTGAAGACACTCCTATGTTTAAGTATTTCAAACTTGGAAGCTAAAAAATTTGGGGGTAATATATATTTTCCCTCAAAAATAATATCCTTTGGCAGTTTTCTGCCAAAGGATTTCCCCAAAACTTACTGTTTAATTTAGGTTGTCCTTATGCTCGCATTTGCCATTAGACGAATGTTTCAGTCTATTATTGTTTTGTTAGTTGTTGGTCTAGTTGCTTTTTCAATGTTCAACTTTGTTGGTGATCCTGTTGATAGTATGCTTGGCCAAGAAAGAACTGATGCTGACGTTGAAAGAGTGCGGATTCAACTTGGTTTAGATCAGCCATTTCCAGTGCAATATTATAAGTTCTTACAGGGTGCGGTTAAGGGGAATTTTGGAATATCTTATAGACAAGGTCGCCCAGTTTCACAAATTATTGCAGAGAGATTGCCAGCAACGCTTGAACTAGCTTTTGTTTCGGCAGTTTTGGCAATAATTTTTGGTGTTGCGCTTGGGATATTTACAGCTATTCGACGAAATGGGTGGGCGGCAAATACTATAATGAGCCTCTCTTTGATAGGGGTTTCATTGCCGACATTTCTTATTGGTATTTTACTTATTTATATATTTGCGGTTGAATTGGGCTGGCTATCAAGTTTTGGGCGTGGTGATGTTGTTGATTTAGGTTGGTGGCGAACTGGGTTTTTAACAAAGAGCGGGCTTTTAGCTATTATTTTACCAGCAATAACGCTTGGGCTTTATCAAATGACATTAATCATGCGTATTGTTCGGGCTGAAATGCTTGAAGTATTGCGCACTGATTATATTAAATTTGCTCGTGCCAGAGGGCTTAGTAAGCGGGCGGTGAATTTTGGACATGCGTTAAAAAATACAATGGTTCCTGTAATAACTGTTACTGGTATGCAAATTGGCTCAATCATAGCTTTTGCTATAATTACCGAAACGGTTTTTCAATGGCCGGGTGTTGGACTATTATTTATCAACGCTATTCGCTTTGTTGATATTCCTATAATGGCGGCATATTTGATGCTAATTTCTGTTATGTTTGTTTCCATCAATTTAATAGTAGATCTGCTTTATTTTGCCATTGATCCACGGCTTCGCCTTGATAAGACAAAGGGTTAAATCATGGGGTTAAATCATGTTCAATAAAATTCACGACAATATTTTTCGTGCCCTAAACTCGGATTTTCTTTATTCGTTCAAACATTCACCTGTGGCTATTGTTTCGTTTATTGTGGCGCTTACATTAGTCTTGGGTGCAGTTTTAGCGCCTTTTTATGCGCCGCATAATCCGTTTGATCCTGCAACTCTTAATTTAATGAACGGCTTTTCAGCACCAATGAAGCCTAATGAATTTACGGGTGAGACGTTTTTACTTGGAACGGACGATCAGGGGCGAGATGTTTTTTCAACCATTCTTTATGGAATGCGGATTTCTTTATTTGTTGGTTTTGCAGCCGTGACATTTGCGATGGTGCTTGGCGTTTCGCTTGGGCTTATTGCTGGTTATGTTGGGGGCTGGCTTGATGCGCTTATTATGCGTATTGCTGATGTGCAGCTTACTTTTCCTGGTATTTTAGTTGCTATGTTGATTTTTGGAATTGCTAAAGGATTTACTCCGATTGATCAAAGGGATCAAATGGCAATTTGGGTTTTAATAATTGCTATTGGTCTTTCTGAATGGGTGCAATTTGCTCGTGTTGTTCGGGGTGCTACACTCGTTGAAAAAAACAAAGAATATGTGCAAGCGGCTCGCTTGAACGGGCGGCGTTCTGGCGGAATTTTAATAGGCCATATATTGCCAAATGTTTTAGGCTCAGTATTAGTTATTGCCACTATTTCTTTAGCATTAGCAATTATTGCAGAAGCCACGCTTTCATTTTTAGGGGTTGGCGCACCACCAACAAAGCCTTCGCTTGGCACTCTTATTAGAATTGGGCAGGGCTATTTATTTTCAGGTGAATGGTGGATACTTTTATTTCCAGCCGTTACTCTTTTAGCTCTCGCATTATCCGTAAACCTATTGGGTGATTGGTTGCGTGACGCTCTTAATCCCAAATTGAAATGATTAGAAGTTGAAATGATATGAGCGAGATACTTCTTAAAATAAAAGATTTAATTGTTGAGTTTCCAACTCGCAGGGGATTATTGCGTGCCGTTGATAAGGTGAGTTTTGAAATCTCTAAGGGTGAGGTGCTTGGCATTGTTGGGGAAAGCGGGGCTGGAAAATCTTTAACTGGTGCGGCAATTATTGGTCTTTTAGAGCCGCCCGGAAGAATTGGTGGCGGTGAGATAATTTTTGATGGACAGCGTATAGATAATCTTTCAGATGAGCAAATGCGCCCTCTTCGTGGCAAGCGCATTGCGATGATTTTTCAAGACCCTTTAACTTCCCTTAATCCGCTTTATCGCATTGGTGAGCAATTAGTTGAAACTATTCAAACCCATTTATCAATGGATAATAAGCAAGCTCGAATACGTGCGATTGAATTATTAGATGAAGTTGGAATTCCAGCACCCGAAACTAGAATTGATGCCTATCCGCATCAATTTTCTGGTGGTATGCGCCAAAGAGTGGTTATTGCTTTGGCGCTTGCTGGAGAGCCTGATTTAATCATTGCCGATGAGCCAACAACTGCACTTGATGTTTCGGTGCAGGCGCAAATTATTTCTTTACTTAAAAACCTTTGTAAAGAGCGGGGCACGGCAATTATGCTAATAACGCATGATATGGGGGTAATTGCTGAAACGGCTGATCGTATGGCGGTTATGTATTCGGGGCAAATTGCTGAAATAGGCAAAACTTATGATCTGATAAGAAACCCAAAACACCCCTATTCTGTTGGTTTGATGGGCTCTATCCCAGCCATTAAGGGTGATGTTAAGCGCCTTGTGCAAATACCGGGATCGATGCCACGATTAAACAATATTCCAAAGGGTTGCTCTTTTAATCCACGTTGTGAAAAGGTTTTTGAGCCTTGTTATATAAAGCGCTCACCCTTGATAGATGTTGGAAATTCATCGGTTGCCTGTTGGCTTTATGATGAGGAATATAAGGGGGCAAAGAAAAAATGAAAAAACGCACTCTTGTAAAAGTAAGGAACTTAGATCGTTTATTTGATGTTTCAAAACCATTGCTTAATCGGATAATTGAGCGTGAGGAACGTAAAATTTTACGTGCGGTTGATGATGTTTCTATTGATATTGAGGAGGGGGAAACTTTTGCACTTGTTGGTGAAAGTGGCTCTGGTAAATCAACAGTTGCAAAAATGGTTGTTGGTCTGTTGCCTCCAACAAAGGGTAGTATAGAAATTGATGGGATTGATTTAAGCGATAAAAGTAAGGTCAAAGAATTGCGCAAATTGCGCTCTGAAATTCAAATGATTTTTCAAGATCCATTTGCTTCGTTAAATCCTCGTTGGCGAGTTGAAAAAATAATTGCTGAGCCAATTCGCTCTTTTTCTTTAGAAAAAAATGAAAAAGCAATTATTGCTAAAGTTGCAGAACTATTAACATTGGTTGGGCTTGATCCATCTGACGGGCGAAAATTTCCGCATGAATTTTCGGGCGGGCAACGTCAGCGCATTTGCATTGCACGGGCACTAGCTTCAAAGCCAAAATTTATTGTTTGTGATGAGCCAACTTCAGCACTTGATGTTTCGGTGCAGGCGCAAATTTTGAACTTGATGAAAGATTTACAAGATGAATTTTCTCTAACATTTTTGTTTATCTCGCACGATCTTTCGGTTGTTCGGCACATGGCAAATAGAATTGGCGTGATGTATCTTGGGCGAATAGTTGAAATTTCAAACTCAAAAGACCTATTTGAAAACCCAAAACACCCTTATACAAAAATGTTGTTAGACGCCATTCCTGATCTTGAAATGAGCGGTAAAAATCGCAATCCGATTGAAGGGGAAATCCCCAACCCAATAGATCCTCCTAAGGGTTGCACGTTTCATCCACGCTGCCCATTTGTAAATGAGCGTTGTCGCAAAGAAATACCAATGCCGATAGAAAAAGATGGATCAATTATCACTTGTCATGGAGTTGAAGAGGGAAGAATTGGCAAGGAACAGGGTGCATAATTGTAAAAAGCAATAATAAAGTTTTATCATTTGGTAAAAAATGCTTGCTTTTATTTCGACACAAGCGTGTAATATAAGTTGGCTATAAAGGCTTTGATGTTCAATATTGAGCATTTTTAGCGCATCTTGTTTTTCTTGCCTTTATTAGTTTTTATAATTTGAGATGCAAAATAAATAATAATAATCGGAGGAAAGAAATGAGATTTCTAAATAAAATATCTAAAATTGCTCTTATTGGTGCAGTTAGCGCTTTTGCTTTTAGTGCAACGCCAACATTGGCTGAAACATTAAGACTTTTAACTTGGGGTGGTTATGCGCCTGAAAATGTAATTGATAAATTTACTGCAGAAACTGGTATTAAAGTTGAAGTTACGCTTTCAAATAATGAAGAAATGATTGCTAAATTACGTGCAACTGGTGGCGGTGGTTTTGATCTTGCGCAACCATCACAAGATAGAGTTGCTGGCGCTCAAGCTGAATATGATATTTATAAGCCAATGGATCTTAGCCAAATTGATGCAAGCCAATTCATAACTTCAATGTTAGATGCAACCAAAGGGCAAACAACATTAGATGGTGATGTCTATGGTGTGCCTCATGTTTGGGGAACTAGTGGTCTAATCGTTGACACTACAAAAGCAGGCGATGTTAAAGATTATCTTGATCTTTGTGATGCTCAATATGAGGGCAAAATTTCTTATCGTCTAAAACGCCCAACGCTAATTGGCTTTGCTTTTTCAATGGGTCTAGATCCGTTTGCAGCTTATTCTGATGTTGCAGCCTATACGGAGGTGATGAATAAGGTTGAGGACAAGCTGATTGAATGTAAAGTAAATGTAAAAACTTACTGGTCAGGTGGCGATGAAATAATGAACCTACTTCGTTCAGGTGAAGTTGTTGCTGCAATGGCTTGGGATACAGGTGGCTGGAAGCTAAATGCTGATAATCCAGATATCACATTTGTTGCGCCAAAAGCTGGTGCGCTTGGCTGGATCGATGCTTTTGTTCTACCTAAAAAAGGTAAAGCAGATGAAGCAGCTTATAAGTGGATTAACTTTGTAATGCAGCCAGAAGTTGCGGCAATGATTACTGCACAAGCTGGTAACTTTACGGCTTCTCTTGGAGCAGACGCTATGGCTGACGATGCGCTTAAAGCTCGTTTCCAAGGTAGCTTCCCACCAGCAGATATTGATAATATCAAATGGTATCCGCCAGTTCCTGCTGGTCTAGAGGCCATTGAAGGTGGTGTTCTTGATCGTGTGAACGCATCTAAATAAATAAATATAAGGGCGGCGCTTAAAGTTTGAGCGCCGTTTTTATTTTGTATCATAAGATCCTTCACTATCGTTCAGGATGACAGCAGTATAGTTTAGGGTAAGTGACAGTAGTATAGCTTAGGGTAGTGAAAGAGATTGTCATTCTGAGCGCAGCCGAAGAATCTTAGTGCTAATATAAGAGATAATAATGAATGAGAATATTCCTGATTTAGAAACTGTTTCAGTTAATAAAAGCTTTGGTGATTTTCGTGCGGTAAAAGACGTTTCTTTTAGTGTTCCTAAGGGTAGCTTTTTCTCAATTCTTGGGCCGTCAGGTTGTGGTAAAACCACGCTTTTACGCATGGTTGCGGGGTTTTTAGAACCCTCAAATGGTGATATTCTTATTAAGGGAAGATCGGTGGTCAATGAGCCGCCAAATAAACGCCCCGTTAATATGGTGTTTCAGCATTTAGCGCTTTTTCCAATGATGAATATTTATGAAAATATTGCGTTTGGTCTAAAGCGACGTGGGGAAAGCGAAAGTGTAATAAAACAAAAAGTTGGTGAAGTGCTTGAAAGGGTTGGTTTGCCCGGAGTTGAAACACGTCAAGCGGATCAGCTTTCTGGCGGACAAAAACAACGTATCGCCATTGCACGTTGCATGGTGCTTGATCCTGATGTGCTATTATTAGATGAGCCGCTTGGAGCGCTAGATCTAAAATTGCGTGAGCATATGAAGGTCGAATTAAAAAAATTACAAAGCGAGTTTAATACCACTTTTATTTATATTACGCACGATCAATCAGAGGCTTTGGTTATGTCTGATCAGGTGGCGGTGATGAATGAGGGGATATTTGAGCAGGTAGGCTCATCTCGTGAGCTTTATTATAATCCTAAAACCGCCTTTGTTGCTGGCTTTGTTGGCGAGAGCAATGCTTGGTCTGGCACGGTTGAGCAAGTGAAAAAAGATAGTGTAAAAATTCGCACTAGTTCTGGTTTTACCTTAATGGCGCAAACAAAGGGCGAGGATATTAAAAAAGGACAAAAAGTAAAAGCCTTTGTGCGCCCAGAATCGGTTCGTTTAGCTCTTAAAGCCAAAGAGATTTCATCTATGGAAAATCGGGTTAAGGGCGTTGTGGGTAATGTGTTATTTAATGGCGCTAATTCTCGGGTATTAGTTCAAAACCCGATAGATGGCGCAGAAATTGATGTTGCTATTCCGCAAACAGGAGAATTTGCCTCCTTAGCCAAAGGCCAAACCATTCACATAGGCTGGCAACATGATCAGGCGAGATGTTTTGCTGATAAAAGCGGGGCAAAATAATGATTGGACCACGCACCAAACTTGGTCTTATCTTGCTGATGTCACCGCTATTATTGTGGCTAACCACCTTAATAATCATTCCTCATTTAGACATGCTTTATGTCTCATTGCGTGAGAAGGTCGGGGTGCGGCAATATGAATTTGGTTTTGGTAATTATATGACATTTTTCACCGAGCCGCTTTATTGGAATACATTTGCCCGCACTGCCTATATGTCGATAATGGCAACCGTACTGACATTATTTATTGGTTTTCCTATTTCATATTATATTGCAAAAATTGCCAAAGGACGGCTTAAAATGGCGCTGTTTTTATTGTGTTTAGTGCCGTTTTGGGTATCCGAATTAGTGCGTACTTTTGGCTGGATGATTTTATTGCGTGAAACGGGTGTTATTTCTAGTTTTTTACAATGGAGCGGCATTGTCAATCAGCCAGTTGAAATGCTTTATAATGACGCTGCCATTATGGTTGGCTTAGTTTATACTTCAATGTTGTTTATGGTTGTGCCGCTTGTTACAACGCTTGATAGTTTAGATGATAGTTTAATTGAGGCTGGATATGATTTGGGAGCAAGTGGCTTTGCTATTTTGAAAAATATAGTGATTCCGCACGCCGTACCCGGAATTGTTACGGGCTCGATTGTGGTATTTATGTTATCATTAGGCAATTATCTCACGCCGATATTATTGGGTGGTAAATCCTCATTGTGGTTTACTGGTATGATTTATTCGCAATTTATCACCCGCTTTAATTGGGAGCAGGGGGCGGCCTTTGGCTTTTTATTATTGGGGCTTTCTTCGCTTATTGTGTTTGTCGGACTTAAACTAAGCGGTCAAACTTTAGCAAAGACTATGGGCTAAGATGAAAGGGGTGATGTAATAAATTATGATACCAACCATTAAACAAAACCCAATTATAAAACTTATTTACAATTCTTACGTTGTATTGTTCTTTATCTATTTAGCTTTACCGCTTAGCGTTGTTGCAGTTTTTGCTTTTAATGATTCACAATTCCCCTCGCTTCCATGGGAGGGTTTTACGCTAACTTGGTTTTTTGGTACTGAGCAGCCTTGGCTTGGGGTGTTTAATGAAAGACGCATAATGCGCTCAATAGGCACTTCGGCATTTATTGCGCTTTGTGTTTCCTTTCTATCAATTTTGGTTGGTACAATTAATGCGTTTTTGTTTGAGCGAGCAAATTTTAAGTTTAAGGGCTTTTTATATGTGCTTATGCTTTTGCCATTAGTTATTCCGGGTATAATATTGGGCATTTCAATTTTGGTATTTTCTAACTTTGTTGCCAATGGGGTTGAGGACTTAACGGGTTGGGAAATTGAAGCGCTTCGTCCCGGTTTGACATTAGTTGTTTTGGGGCAATTCTCATTCATTACCACAATCGCTACATTGGTAATTGCGGCTCGATTAAAGAAATTTGACAGCTCATTAGAAGAAGCAGCGCTTAATCTTGGCGCTAGCCAATGGCAGGCGATTTATCATGTTACATTGCCATTTTTACGCCCCGCAATGATTGGCGCTGGCATTGTGGCACTATTGATGAGCTTTGAAAATTTCAACACGACTTTAATGCTAGTTGGTTCAGACGCACCACTAACTATCACCATGTTTGACAGACTTAAAGAAGGTTCAACCCCAGTATTAAATGCGGTTTCATTATTGCTAATGATTGGCTCTTCGGCTTTAGCGCTTGTGATGATATTCTTTCAAAAGACAGATGAAAAACCTTAAATATCAAAGAATTATTAGTATTATTTGAATAAATTCTTTCATTGTTTTTTTACTAAATTCATAGTTTTCATTTCTTTTTTTGCTAATAATAACCTTCTATTATTCTTGATAGAGTAACTTATTGCTAGTTATTTGAAATTGGGTGCATGTTATTGAGAAAAGCTAAACAAAAAAAGTCCAAAATATTATCCTTTTTAACACGCAAAACTTTTTTTGTTCGTGATGAAAGAGGCGTTACTGCTGTTGAATTTGGAATATTAGCATTTCCATTTTTTATTATAATTGCGGCGATTGCAGAAACGGCACTAGTTCTTTTAGCTAGTCAAACATTAGATAATGCTGTTGATGATGCTGTGCGTTTAATTAGAACAGGACAGGCTGAAACTGCATCTTTCAGCGCTGATGATTTTCGAGCTAAAGTCTGCGGAGAAAGCATTAATCTATTCAAGTGCGATAAGATAAAAGTATATGTGCGTGAAATTAATGATTTTGCTTCAGCAAATCCTATTGATCCTCTTGATGTAGATGGTGATTGGGACGTTGTTGAGGTCTATAATGATGGTGCTGGATCTAGTATAATCATAGCTGAAGCATATTATAAATGGCCAATGGTTACCAGTTTTGTAAGTCTAAATATGTTTAATGCTGGCAATGGCTTTAGGTTATTGGGTGCTGCCCGTGTGTGGCGCAATGAGCCGTTTTAGGGATAGATAAATGATAAAAATTCTTTCGAAATTAGCTAAAAAGGCTCAGCAATTCCAACTAAATGAAAAGGGTGTGGCGGCAGTAGAATTTGCACTTATTCTGCC
>JAKISM010000059.1 GCA_021648585.1 Devosiaceae bacterium
GTTAGTTAGGTTAGTAAATGCGTCCCTTAACTAGAGATAGTTTTATAAAGTTATTTTTTGGCAACAAAGCCTCAATCCTAAAAAACAATATTTTAGGAATGAGGGTAAAGTTTATTGGTCTTTTTATTATCGCCACATTTAGCGGGTTTTTGCCATTGTTACTTTTGCTAAAAGTTGGAGTGAGTGACTTTAGCCCTATTCTTGTTGCTTACTCACTTATTATTATTGCCATTTTGACAGTAATATTTTTGATTAGTAAAAAAGTAAAAAATAAATTTCAAAATAATAGACAAGATGACAATAGTGATATTTTGCTTGAAGCTATTGGTGATGGTTTTTTGCGCTATGATGATTTGGGGGAAATCTGTTTTATCTCTAAATCCACAAAGAAATTATTTAACTGTGAGAATTTTGAGTTAGTTGGCTCTGGACTATTTGAGCGCACTCATATTATGGATCGCCCTCTATATTTAACAAGCATCAAAAAGGCTCAATATAATAGAGAAAAAATTACTATTAATATTCGTATGCGAAAAGATGTTCCAAATTCAAATAAAGCTGTTGCCAATTATATATGGGTAAAAATAAAGTTCTCTCCAATTATTACTGAAAATAAAGACACTGGAGCTTGTGAATTAGTTGCCATGCTAAATGATATATCTGCGCAAAAACAACAAGAGGCGCACTTGGAAAGCGAAATAGAGGCAGCTCAAATCGCCCATAAAGAAAAAACTCATTTCTTAGCTATTATGGGGCATGAATTGCGCACTCCGCTAAATGCTATTGTTGGTTTTTCTGATATGCTAGCTAATGGAATTGTCGGTAAATTAAAACCAAATCAGCAAGAATATGCTGAATTAATTTCTCAAAGCGGCAAGCATTTGGTAGATATTGTAAATTCACTATTAGATATGGCAAAAATGGATGCAAGCAAATTTGAATTAAATATAGCTTTATTTAATCCAGAGGAACTAATCACTCATTCATTGAAAATTGTAAATAGACTTGCCAATGAAAAAAACATCAAAATAGAAGTAAAACAATTAGCTCAACTCCCACAAATATTGGCTGACCAGCGAGCATGTTTGCAAATTATTATCAATCTACTTTCAAATGCTATTAAATTTTCAAGCTCTTCAAGCACTATTCATCTATCCATAAATAGACGTGGGCAAAATCTTGAAATAATTATCAAAGACAAAGGAATTGGAATGAGCGAAGAGCATATTGCAAGGTTTGGCGAACCATTTTTGCAAGCTGATAATTCTAAGAGCAGAAACTATGAGGGAACGGGTTTAGGAATTTATATAGTTAAAGGGTTTGTTGATCTACATCAGGGTAGCCTCAAGGTTAAGTCAAAAATTAATATAGGTACTAATGTGAGAATATTATTGCCAATAAAAGGTCCTAAATCTGCGCCACTAACAGATAGTAATATCATTGGAATAGATAGATTTGATATAAAGAAATCTGCAATAATAAATGATAGCCAGCAATTATATGCAAAGAATAATAGAAAGGTTGCCCTATGACATCGGCCACTAAATTAAACCTACCAGTAGCTATTGGCTATTTTATAAAAGACATATTCGTATCTTTTTTTGCTTTAACTATAAAAGCACCTCTTGCATTTGCAATTATTTCTACAATGTTTATTGGCAGTTCTTTTGCTCTAACTAATGCTCTTTTCATGCAAGTAAATCCGCATCCTGCACCATTATTTACTGAGCCAGCTCTACCAGTAATTTCTCCAGTTAGTAATGTAATATTAAATGAGAAGGTAACACCTGCACCGCAAAACACTTTATCTTTGCAAACCCAAATAATCCCTCCAGCACCAAAAATGTTAAGCTCTGTAGCTAAAATAAATTATTCAGATGTAATAGGACTACAAGAGAAATTAAAATCCCTTGGATTTTTTAAGGAAAAAATTGATGGCTATTATGGCCCCAATACCGCAAATGCTATTCGTGCTTTTGAAAAATCAATAGGCAAAAAGTCTGTTGGAGCTTTAACACCTGAGCTGCTTTTATTAGTAAAAAATACTCATATTGATGGAGTTAGCTCAACTTCTCAAGGTGCTCCTATTAATCCAGTAATCCTTGAAACAAGCATTCCAAATGTGCAACCTCAAAGAATACAAAATATTAACCCTCCTTCATCTAGCACTCAGGCTGTTCCTGATCCTCTATTAAAAATTGCAGGAAATGTATCAAGTAATGCCCATCAAATTAGCCATGCATCAGAGATAGTGATAGATACAAAGATGATTAAACAAATTCAGCTTGGACTAGCTAGTCTTGGATTTTTACAAGGCAAAATTGATGGTGAAATAGGTTCTAAAACCTCAAAAGCGATTAGAAATTTTGAGGTCTATTATAATTATAAGGTAAGCGGAGAGCCCAGTGCTGAATTGGTTGACTTGTTAATCAATGCTGGCGCTAAAGTAGAATAGTATAGTGCTTCAATTACGTTCTGATATTTGGTGTGCCTCTTTTGTTCGTAGGCATAATGATTTGGGTAATTATTGTGTAGTTGCGCGTAAAGGCCACTTGGCCGCTGGGCAAGTATTTATTGAAGTTGATCATCTTAATTCGACTAATTCGCTCTATGCGCCAGCACCAATGTTAAAACGAAAAGATGATAATATAGGTTTAGTATTTGAGCTTTTGCTTGATAGGGTTGATGCAAAAGAAATCCATAGGCGTATTGAAAGCGAATTAAACTTTGATCCTGATATTTGGGTCATAGCTCTTGAATTGCGCTCAAATGATATTGGTTTAGATATTGTTTGATTTAACGCATAAAACTAATAAAACTCTAACTAGCTTTTCTTGCGCCAATTCTCTCAAGTGCTTTTATCGCTTGATGAATAGCATTATCTTGTTTAGCAACACTATCCTGTTTAAGTGTTTGGGCAATATTATTATCTCTCTTGGCTGTCGTAAACCTAACAAATTCGGGCTTTGCTAAATCAAGTAAATTAGTTTCGTTACGCCATGCGCTCATCATATACATCATTGAATTAGCACTTACATCTTGGAAAAGTTTGGCAAAAGCGGCAAGCACTTTTGAACGATCCCCCTCTATGCTTGTTGCATGAATGAGAACTTTTAATCCGTCATAAGCGGTGCAACCAAAACCACGCAAAATTACAAAAAGCGCCGCACCGCTAACATCATGAGCAATTTGTGCGCATCTAGTTTCATCAAGTCCTGTGATTTGCAACAATAGATTGGCAACTTCGGGACGTCTATTATTAGAGAACAATTTCATAAGTGCTTGGGTGAGTTCTTCGTTAACGACTGATATTTGCTCGATAGTTTTTTTAATCGGCGCATTTGGAGTTTTTCGAGCAGAAAAAGCCTCTATAATTTTAATTCTATCAGCTTCAAAAAGATCAAAGAAGACTGGTGCTAAAAGGGCTTTATCAAAATCTTCTCGCATAGCAAGTGAGCGTGCTACTTGAATATCCATTTGTGCTGAGCGAGTTAGCGCATTTAGGTAAGGCCCTTCTGGCTTAATGCTTATATTGGCAGATAATGAGCGGTAAACCTTGCGAGAATTTGTTTGGAATAAGCTTGTTATTATTGGCCTTGTTAAGTCATTACGTTGAGCGATTGTAGCATTAATATCTATATCTTTTTTCTCAATTAGTATCTTTAATGACTGCTCAGAGATATTTTGAGTTGAAAGTAAATAATCGCTTAGATTTTCACCAATATTTTTAATTATAAGCCCTTCCAATATGCTTGTAAGGTTTTCAGATTGCTTCAAAATAACAGCTGCTTGCTTTCGAATTGATGGTGAGGCAATTTGAAAAAGACGAGCTGCAAGAACTTCAAATTGTTCAATTTCGCTTGGATCTGGCTCTTTGCGTTTTGAAAACGCATCGCAACTTGCTTTAAGCAATGTATCTATGCGATCTATGCCGCCAGTTTCAGCTAATCGCTGAAATGTCTCGTAAGGTTGGAACCCAATCATAAAAAATACTCTTTAATATATAATTATTTACTGTTTAAGCAATATTTCCTGCAATTCGTTAGCAGACTATTAACCATGAGCATTTCTTAATGAAAACATGATGCAAATCGTGTTTTTTAGCGAAATAACTATAAATGAAGCGATTTTCATGGTGATTGATAGCAATTTAACACTGGAAGAAGGCAATGGGAAAGCTTATCCGAATCAGTAAGCAAATAAATCGCTCGAAACAGAGCACAGAAAAATTTGATGCCGCTTCACTAGAAGAAGATGCTCAAATAATAATGTTTACTGGAATTCGATATGAACGCCATTTAGAAACAGATGAGAATGAAAATAATAATAATGCTAGTCTTTCTAAAAAAAGCTCTGCTCGTACAAAAAACAATTCTAAGCTAGGATAGTTTAGTGCGCTTAATCATTCTATTCATTATCATAAGTTTCTTATCTGCTTGCGCTAGGCCTGTTGGTGATTTTGGGCGAGCAGATGTTAATGTGTTAAATGATGAGATTTTGCCGAGCCTTGGCTCCATAAGGGCTATGGCTAACAAAGAGCCTGTTTCAAACTTTAATAAAACAGATGAAGAAAATGAGATGCACGATCGGGTGTGGCGTTTTTTAATTGCTCCACACGCTAAAGATTGGTTTTTTGACACTGTAATTGAATGGCAGAGAACTAGAATAGTTCCTTTGCAGAACGAAAGATTTGTTATTGATCGTTATTATTATTTTCTTAGAAATCAAAAATTTTCATCTTCACGAGTAAGATATACCGCGCTATCTCGTGATATAGCTATTGACGTTAAAACTGTTTCTAGTGTTTTTGCTTCTATTTGCGCTGTTAGGGAAATTGATAGGCGAAGAAATATTGCGCTAAATTATATTGCTAGCGCAAATCAAATGGAAAGAAATGCTGTTAATGCAAGAAAAGTAGAAAATGAATTGTTTATAAGTTGGTTTATTAGCTCTTTGCGATATCGATATGATTCTTATTCTTTTGCATTAGATCGATTGTTGATTGAAGCTCCTCATGAGGAGGCACGCCAAGTTGACGCTAGATTAAGCGAGATGATTATTGATGTTGAGCGGGCTGAACGGCAAGATTTTTGTGCTTCACAATTTAGAGATAATAGTGCTTTGAGCAAACCAAAAATTTCTTCACGGCTTCAAGGAGCTCCTTTTAGTCAAGAAATAATTCATAAAAAATAGCGATAAGAGATAGCTCTTGCTAAGGGAGGTTCTTATTCATTTATTTCTATTGGTGCGCTATCATCGCTTAAGTAAGAACAATTTAATTTGCTAAGTACCTTACTATAGCGTTCCCACATTTGTGGATATGGTGGAGCGTAGCGCACTACCACAAAAACTTGGTTGCGTGGCGCTTCAACAATTATTAGCCCCTCCTGCATTCCTAATTGTTGCTCAGCTAGTAGGCGAGTTTGCGCTGGGTTAAAAATCCCAAGCTCTAAATAATTATTTATGCTTGAGCTACCTGTTGTGCTAAAAATAGTAACGCCATTTTTATCAAATACTCCAACTGACCAAAAATCACTTGAAAGTTGCCCGCTCAATAATCCTGGCCCATTTGATAAATCATATCGACAAACAGCATATGCTAATTCGGGATCAACGCGTAAAATATTAGCCTCACCTGCTAGCGGGCGATTAAGAATAATTACTTCTCCAATCGGAGCGATTTTCGCAAAAATTCTCCAAGCATTTGTAGAAGGAAATAGGGGTAGTAATAGAACAATGCTTAGGTGAATTATCAGCCCGAATAAAACACCAGCAACTAGCGCAAGGAAAGTTCTGGTCATTAACAACTCTCCTTAATAATGCTTGGCATCTGCTCAATATCCCCACCAAAACCTGCAAGAATAGGCGCATCATAAAAAGTTAACACAATTTCAAATAAATCGTCTCCATAGATTTCCAACCAATTGCCGGTTCTATTTTTTGAGCCAATATAAATGGTGATAGTTCCATCATTATTTCTTGCAAGACGAGCGCTATGGATATTTTGTTCTGCATTGTTTGGGGTGACTGAATTACCTTCAAAAGAGGTAGCTCTTAATGTCCAAAAAGCTGCAACAGGTGTATCTCCCTTTATTATATAATTACAATTACGCATTAATATATCGCCATTTTCATCTCTTTGAGCAATAAATTGTATGCCCTCGCCACGTCCTAATTGCAGGTTACTTTCTAAAGCTAAAAAGGCTTTTGTGTAAGGATCAGGTTTTGGCGATCCTGCTTTTAACCAAGCAGACCAAGAGCCCCACTGATATGCACCGATAAATCGCCCATCATTGAGAGAATAATATGTAAGGCCTAATCCAACAATTAGAGCGCTTAGTAAAAATATTAAAAATTTAGGTGTGAAATCTCTCATTATTCTTCACCAATATCAGGATTTTGCAGAACATGATTTTCTTGATCTTTTATACGCTTAATTTCATCGCCTAAAATATTAGATAGTTTGATTAAATTTATAGCAGCTTCTGGTGGCAAAGTTGGCGCTCGATTTTGTGATAATTCGCCACCCTCTTGTGATAGGTTTTCACTTATAACAAACTCTCGTGGTTCAAAATCAACACCATATAGTGGTAGAACTTCAATATTAGTATGAGCAAATTCCATGAATTTTTGCCATATAGTTGCTGGCAAAGAACCGCCGGTTAGGCGGTTGGTCTCCGTATTATTATCGTTTCCCATCCATACTGCTGCAACGTAATTTCCTGTGAAACCTGCAAACCAAGCATCACGATAAGATGAAGTTGTTCCAGTTTTTCCAGCCGCAGGAACTCCCTCAACATTTGCTCGTCTGCCAGTTCCAGCAACTACAACATTTCGCATCATCATGTTCATTTTTTGTGTGGTATCTTCGCTTAAAATACGCTGCTTTTCTACATTGTTTTTTGCATCAAAAACCACATCGCCATATAGATTGCTAATACGTGAAATGCCAGTTGCAGTTGCTTTATAGCCGCCGCTAGCAAAAACGCTATAGGCTGATGTCATGTCAATCACGCTTACTGATGATACGCCAAGTGCTAATGAGCGAGTTATAGGAAAGTCATTTTGTATTCCCATTGCGTGCGCCATGTCTGCAATAGGTTTTCTACCTGTTCTGATAGAAAGCCTGACAGGTATAGTGTTGATTGAGCGAGTGAAAGCATTTAATAAAGTAACTGTGCCGCGATACGAGTTGTTATAATTTCTTGGACACCAATTTCCAATACATACAGGCCTATCAATTATTTTTGTTTCTGGGGAAAATTCACCAGTTTCAAAGGCTGTTGCATAAACAAATGGCTTAAATGCTGAACCCGGTTGGCGGGTTGGAGTGGTTGCACGATTAAATTGGCTCTTGCCATAATCAAGACCTCCAACCATTGCACGTACTGCGCCATTTGGATCAGTCACTACTATTGCGGCTTCACTCACACCAAATCTTTCTCCGCTTTCACGAAGTGTCGATGCTATTGCTTCTTTTGCAAAAGATTGCAAAACTGGATCAAACGAAGTGCGAGCGATAAATCCTATTTCATCTCGTCCTGAAACTAATTTTTTTGCTTCAATAAATGCCCAGTCAAGAAAATAATTTGGTGAATTAATTTCATGTATCCGATCAACAGGTGTTGCTGGGTTGCGTCTAGCATTTGTAACCTGCCCCTCTGTTACATATCCTGCATTTACCATGCTTGTAAGAACTATATTTGCTCGTCCTCGTGATGCTGCTAAATCAATATGCGGAGCAAATCTTGAGGGGGCTTTGAACATTCCTGCAAACATTGCAGATTCAGCAAGTGTGAGATCTTCTACACTTTTAGAAAAATAATATTCGGCAGCGGCTGCAACTCCAAAATTACCACCCCCAAGATAGGCACGATCAAAATACATTTTCAATATTTCATCTTTAGTAAAATTAGCTTCTAACCATAAAGATAAATATGCTTCTTTTATTTTTCTAGAAAAGGTCCTCTCAGAAGTTAAAAATAGATTTTTGGCAAGTTGTTGCGTGATAGATGATCCGCCTTCAACAACTGAATTTGCCCTTAAATTAGAAATAGCAGCACGTAAAATACCTAAAAAATCAATCCCAAAATGCTCATAAAAACGCCTATCTTCAATAGCTAATGTAGCCTTGATTAGATGATCTGGTAATTTATCTAATTCAACAGAATTATCAGATCGAATGCCCCGTCTTCCTATTTCATTGCCATATCTATCCAAAAAGATAAAAGAATAATCTTCTGCTTTATTAAATTCTCCAGAAGCTGTTTCATCGAATGCTGGCAATGCTAAAGATAGCATCAGTACGGCTGCAATAGCTCCAAATGAGAGAATGTCTGAGATAATTTCTACAATGAATCGGCGAAAACCAGAAACATGAAAAATAGACATGAAATCTTGAAAACGTGTATATCCACGGCCAGATGATTTAAAAAACTCATAAATAGAAGAATCAAGCCAAGCATCTAGTTGCAAAAGGCGATCTTGTTTAATCGGTTTAATCTTTTTGTTAATCGGGTTTTGCACTTTTGCTTTCCAAACAGGATTTATCTGGTCTATGGTTTTATTATATATGGTTCGTTAGTAAATTGGCAAAGAAAATGAAGTTTTGGGAAGAAAAAACATTAATAGAGATGAGTGAAGAAGAGTTTGAGGCGCTTTGCGATAATTGCGGTAGGTGCTGTTTGATTAAACTTGAGGACGAAGACACTAATGAAATATTCCCCTCAGATGTTCATTGTAAGCTATTTAATCCAAAAAGCTGCCTTTGTCTTGATTATGACAATCGAGAAAAAATAGTTCCTGATTGTGTAAAATTAAATGCGGATAATATATCTTCGCTTAACTGGATACCTGCAAGTTGTGCTTATCGACGCATTGCAGAAAATAGAGGGCTTGCTTCTTGGCATCCGCTTATTTCTGGTGATAAAGAAACAGTTGTTAAAGCTGGTATATCAGTAAAGGGGCTTACAATAAGCGAAAAAGAAATCAAGCCTGAAGACTGGGTAGATCATATTACTGAGTGGCCAGAATGGGAAACTAGCTGATTTTCTCGTTTGCTCTTAACACAAAGCCAATAATTTCAGCGACCGCTTCATAAAGCTCGATTGGGATAGTTTCATCTAATTCAACATTGCTAAGCGCTTCGGCTAGCATTTCATTTGTCTCAATTATTATGTCATTTTCTTTTGCCGTTTCAACAATGCGTTTTGCGACTTCACCATAGCCTTTAGCAATGACTTTTGGCGCATTGTCGCTTTCTTTTTCATAATTTAGCGCAACCGCAATATCTAATGGTTTTTCTTCATCTTCATTCATAATAGATCATTTACAAAATCACCCTTTTTGACCTTGTCCTTTTCTGGTGCGCCATGACGAACCCTAATAAAATTGGTTTCTAAACCACGTGCCTCAAGCGAGCTAGCTAACTCTGGTAACATGTCGTTTAATTGCTTTGCTGTTTCTTCTTCTTGCGCCCAAATCATCGCCCCAACCTTACCCAAGCGAAAGGAAATATTTGCTCCAACTTCTCCTAAAGATTGTAAATTCATGGCAAAGCGTAAACTCAAACTTTGTTCATTATTCCCATATTTATTGCTGCCATCTCTTTCAATTTGAAAGCGGATAATATTACTCTCATTGCCAAGTGAAAATGGCAGTTCGAGATTTATCTCATTGCTTATGGTGCTACGAGCTGCTTGATCGGGAAGGGAGCTAATTTGAAATAATCGCAATCGAGAAAGAGCGCTATCTGTTTGTCTTAATAGAGCAGCGCCAATATTTTTTGCATCCAATCCCTCTGGTAATCTTTGTGAATTTGGGGGGGAGGCACGAGGCAAAACCCCTTTGCGTGGCGGCGGTATTTGGTTTTCTAGAGTTTTTTGAGATGCTGGCTGTTCGCCTAGCCATTTTAATAATGAAGAGCGTAAAGACAAAAGCAGTGCTTTCATATCACCTTGCGCTAGCGATATTTGTTGTGCAGGAGAGGGAGAGGGTGAAGTGGTGAAAGATTGCATTTTTCCTGATAGGGCTGATTCTAAGAAATTGCCTGAACGGCTAATTGCCTGTTTTATTACATTGCCTGTTAGTGTTTTACCATCGAGTTTTAGCTGCCCATCTAATAATTGTTGCACTGCTTTTTTTACAGTTGGTTCAAGTTTTATATTTTGTTTTTGCAAGCCCATTAAGTTTGCAAAAAGCGCCGTTAAACTATCTTGTTGCGCAAGCGCTAATGGAATGGCGCTTGAAATTGCCTGCGCTAGTGGGTTGGTAATTGGAGGGGCGATATTTTGGTTTTGTTGCAAATTTTGGGTGGTGCTAGAAGTGGTGGTGTTTTTTATCACCTGATTATTATAGGGATTTTGCGCTGTTGGTTTTGCTTGTGCTTGCTGTGTAATGCTAATATTTGGCTCGCTAAGCACCAAACGAGCTTGCCCATTTTCACTTTTGACTAAGAATTGTAGCACTGTTCCAATAGGTGGATTGCTGGCAATGGGGGCGCTAAATTGTGTTGAGCCAATGGTGAAGTTGGTTTGTCCATTTGTAGTTGTCCCGCTTACTTTGGCGCTAACCGTTTGCCCTACTAATAATTGTAATTTTGCTTGTGTGGCAGGGGGGAGTGGGACGCTGGTTGTTGTGCTTGTTTGGGCTTGAGGTGATTGTGGTACTTGGTTTTGTGGTGCAGGGTTTTGTGGATTGGCGGCTTGTTGTGTGTTGATTTGTGCGTTGGCCTGTTGAGTTGAAATTGTAATTTTTGTTGCGCTATTTTGTGTGGTTTGGTTTTGAGTAGTTTGGTTTGGTTGAGGTGGCTGAGTTGATTGAGTGGTTTTGCTGTTGCTAGTTGCTTCGCCCATTAGGGTGATTTGTGGTTTTTCTCCACCCGATTGAAATAAGAATTTTAGCATTACGCCAAGTTGTGGTTTGCTTGGAAGATTGAGCGAGATTTGTTGTGAGCCGACTTTTAGTTGCGTTAAGCCATCGGGGCTATTTGAGATAACTTGTGCGGTAAAAGATTGCCCCGGCCGCAAGCCCAAAGCTCGCAACACTCCTGAGCGAGTTGAATTTATATTCGCAGAACTATCGCTAGGTATCTTCAAATTTTAACCTCTAGTTAAACATGCGTAAAGGCGATTCTTAACCAGTATAGGCAATTTTGCTTTGTTTAGTAAGGTGGGTAGTTTGATTAGAAAATGATGGTGGTTTTAGACGTTTATTTACCGTACCGTACGGTACGGCTATGAGAGGGTAGGGTAGAGTAGGGTAGTAGTGTTTGTATGTAGCTGGTTTTCAATGGAGAGGGATTTAGCTTTTTAGATGTGTAATGATTTTGCGTGTTTAGTGCGCTGTTACTGTATCCCCCTTAATATCAAGAACAGATTTTGGTGTAATTAAGTTTTCACTAAAGAACAATATTTCTTTTCCTTCCTTAGCTTTATGTGCAGAATGATTAAATGAATATTTTTTTACTAATTTTTTTGAAACCCAATTATATATGTTTTCTATTTCTGGAGTGTTATCGTAAGAAACGATCCAATTAATATTTTTAATATTTTTAATTGCGCTTGCTACTTCTTTATGTTGGTCATCCTTGTAATGATTCATGTATAATGATGATCCTTTTAAATAGTAAGGCGGGTCGAAGTAAAATATTGTTCTTTTATTGTTAGATTCTTTTTGTATTTTTTTAATCAATTCAAGCGCATCAAGATTATATAGACTAATTTGTTTTTTGTATTTGGCAATTAGTCTAATTCTTTTAATAAGTGTTTTTTTATTGAACCGGCAGTCCATTTTATATTTTCCATCTTGCTTCATTCCCCCTATAACACCAGCATTTATAATTCCTGAAATATTTGTTCTGTTAAGAAAAAAAGTAGAAAAACCTAAATCTAAAAGTCTTGCTTTAGATTTATATTTTTGGATTTCTTTCATTTCTTTTAAGTGTTCAATATTTATTTCTGTTTTTTCAATTAATCTACAAAGCCTATTTGTATCATTCAATACAGAGTGCCAAAAAGCATAAATTGAACGATCAAAATCATTAATAGTGGTTTTTTTTACTTTACCCTCAATCAGCAAATGCAAAGCTACAGAAGCACCACCAGCGTATGGTTCAATATAATGCCCATTGATATTATTATTAACACAAACTTTGGCAATAAATTTTGCTAATTTATTTTTTCCTCCAGGGTATCTTAAAGGTGAATAAAACATAAGTTATTTCTCAAAGTAAAATTTTAAAATATCTGCTACAATACATGAATCATTTAACATGTCTTGAATAGTGTAATTAATATTATAATGTGCGTATTTTGCGAGGCGGGCTTCAAATTTATTATTTGAAGATAACCACCCTTCTGTTAAGCTTAAATAATTTTCATTCTTTTTATTCATTTCCTCATTTGCGATTTTAAGAAAGTCTCTATAAACCGTATCTTTCTTTGCGCCTTCAGCATCTTCTATTTCATCAAAATACTCCCTTGCGGCGACCTCTAGAATTAAACGCAATGACATTGATATTATTGGTAAGGTAATA
>JAKISM010000060.1 GCA_021648585.1 Devosiaceae bacterium
GTAAAAATGAAATTGATCAATTTGCTCAAACACTTGAAGATGGATTGCTTAATATTAGAAATTTAATTTAAGGTTTTTTAGAGCACGAGCTGATTAAAATGGAAAATAATCCTTGCATTATTTGTGTAGCTATAACTGGCTCTGTGCCTACAAAAGCTAATAATATTGCTGTTCCAACGACTATAGAGGAGCAAATTGAAAGCACGCATGAAAGCTTTGAGGCTGGCGCAAGCATTGCCCATTGTCACGTAAGAAATGATGATGAAACTCCAAGTTCTGATATAGAAAAATTTGCACGGCTTAAGGAGGGATTAGAAAAACATTGCAAAGGCATAATCATTCAGCTTTCAACTGGCGGACGCTCTGGCGCTGGTCGAGAACGTGGCTCAATGTTACCCCTTGCCCCTGATATGGCTTCGCTCTCAGTTGGCTCAAATAATTTCCCAACTAGAACTTATGAAAACCAACCAGATTTAGTTGATTATTTAGCCTCTGAAATGATTAAATATAATATCAAGCCCGAAATTGAAGCATTTGATCTTTCGCATATTTTTCAGGCCGTAAAAATGCAAAAAGATGGGCGTTTAATTGCTCCTCTTCACATACAATTTGTCATGGGAGTAAAAAACGCCATGCCAGTTGATAAACAAGTTTTTGATTTTTATGTCAAAACCGTAAAACGCCTAAGCCCAAACGCAACATGGTGCGGGGCAGGAGTTGGCGCAAATCAAATCGTGCTAAATGAATGGTCAATTAAAGCAGGCGGGCATACAAGAACAGGTCTTGAGGATAATATTCGTCTTGATAAAGATAATCTAGCACCATCAAATGCCGCCCTTGTTAAACGTGCGACTGAACTATGCGACAAATATAACCGCCCCGTTGCTAGTTGGCAACAAGCTCGCAAAATTTTGCAATTATAGTATTTTCTAAAAACAAAGTACGCTTAGACAAAAAAGGTCAGCCAAATGGCCGACCTTAATATCTTCTCAAATACAAAAATTAAGCAGCGGCTTCTTTGCCCTTGCCCTTTGTTTCAATAGCTTCATTCGCACCATTTTCAGATTTAGCCTCTTCGCTTTTAGCAATACGGGGGACTTTCATATCAAGGCTCTTCTGAATCAATTCAACTGCTTCTGTGATAGTAATTTTATTCACAGTACCAATTTCACGACCCATGCGATCCATTGCCTGTTCAAATAATTGACGCTCAGAATATGATTGCTCTGGTTGCTCGCTTGAGCGGTAAAGATCACGCACAACTTCTGCAATAAAAATTAAATCGCCTGAATTGATTTTTGCTTCATATTCTTGCGCACGGCGGCTCCACATAGTGCGCTTTACTCTAGCGCGCGCTGCAACTGTTGAAAGAGCTTTTGCCACCACTTCTTCATTTGCTAATTTTCTCATACCAACTGATTTTATCTTTGCCACAGGAACACGCAAAGTTAGCTTGTCTTGCTCAAAATAAATAACAAGCAATTCAAGTGTTAGTCCTGCAATTTCTTCACTATCTATTGAAGAAATTTTACCAACGCCATGCGCTGGGTAAACTACAAATTCGCCGGTCTTAAAACCAGCACGTTGTTGAGATTTTTTTACTGTTGCCATATGGCATACTCCTGACTTGATAACGATGGAAAAGCCCATCTCCCGTTTATTCTCTTATTCACTGGCTCTTAAACATAAGCCTTATTTTTTGCAAACTTTTAAAAGAGGTCATAAAAACAACCTTTTCAAACTTTAATTATTTGGGTTATATTGTTAGATAATGCTTTCACAATTAAAAAAGACAATTTGCATATGTAGCACTATAACACATTTTTAACGAAAAATCAAAAGTCCATTTATTATCAATAAATTATACTTAATTTAGTCGCCTTC
Organism: Devosiaceae bacterium; assembly: GCA_021648585.1. Taxonomy (GTDB): domain Bacteria; phylum Pseudomonadota; class Alphaproteobacteria; order Rhizobiales; family Devosiaceae; genus S141-66. The sequence continues at coordinate 1,885 of JAKISM010000060.1, forward strand.
TCCGGGCTCTTTTGAGAAGAATTTTTCAAATTTACCTTCCATGCCGTCATATTTTTCAGCGTCCGGCATTTGCTCACGATTTTCAGTAATATTTGGCCAAATGGAGGCGTATTTTGTATTTATTTCAAGCCATGTCTCAAGACCAGATTCAGTATCTGGCTTAATTGCTTCGGCAGGACATTCAGGCTCACATACTCCGCAATCAATACATTCATCAGGGTGAATAACTAACATATTTTCGCCCTCATAAAAACAATCAACAGGACACACTTCAACACAATCAAGATATTTACACTTTATGCAGTTGTCCACGACGATATAAGTCATATTTTTTCCTAAATGAGCAGTAGCTTATAATCACTAATAATGATTTTTTACATTGTTTGCTTAGCTATATTGTTTTTAGCAAAAGGGCAAGTTTTTTAGTCAAAAGGGCAAATACGAAGCCACCTAAAACTCTATTGTAAATCTATGATTTAATTTTTAGAGCGGCAAGTGCTGCAAACGGCGAATCTTTGTCAAATGATTTAGGCTTTGGTTTTCTCTTGAAATTAGCACCTTTTTGTTTGCTATCTTTATAAGGTTTTTTATTATTCTCTTTGTTTTTGGAATTTGCAAACCTATTATTCACTTTATGTTTATTGACATTATCCCTGTTAGCATTGCCCTTATTAGCTTGACGCTGAAAGTTAAAAAACCAGACCTCATCAAATTGCTCTACTTGTGCTTCACTATTTTCATCAGCTTTATTTTCACTTGGCTTTTTTGATTTATCATTTTCTATATTAGTTGGATTTTCTCCATCAATTTTTGCCAACGAAACAACATCATCATTTATTTCTGTTTCTTCTTTTGCAACTTCTTCTTTTATAATTTCTTCAATTTTCGTGCGCTCAACCCGATAGCCAAGAGATGTTAAAACTGATGAAAAATCAGCCCCCGCACAACCAAGCAATGATGTCATTTCAACATTTACACGAAAGCCATTTTTAGGTGCCGCGCCAACTGGCAATTCACTTGCTTGTTCACCTTGATACCTATCCGAATCAAGTGCAATAAGCGGCCTTATTAAATCAGCTAAGCGCTCTAAAATATCAATGCGCACCGCTCGCTTTCCCGCAACCTTAAACCCGCCAACTTCATATAATTGTTTATTAATCGCTGGGTTAATCTCAACTGAAGTGCGCCCAGAAAGAATAATATGCGCTAATTGTGCCAATCCCTCCTCTTGTGTTCCTTCTTGCGTTTCTTCTTGTGAAACATCGTCATTTTGCAGCGCCCAAAGAATAAGCAATAATTCTCGTGGAGCTGGCTTTAATGTAAGCGGTAAATAAACATGATACGCCCCAAACTTTATGCCAAAACGACGCAATTTTGCACGTACATCTTGATCAAGTCCTTTGACAATATTTACAACTTTTTGACGGGCAACAATTCCATAATTATCAAAAATATGCGTACATAACTCAAGCGCTAAACCATCAATTTCATGTGGATTTTTAAGTGCCAAAATAAGTTCGAGCAAAGAATTAATATGGTGACGCAACCAAAGATTAAGCCGCCCCTCAATATTTTTAATATTATCAGGTAAAATTTGATCATCAGCTAATAGGATAATCTTGGGAAAATATTTATCCTCCCCCTTACTCAAGCTGGCAATTTTTTCACCCTTCCAGCGTAACGAGCCATCAGTGCTTAATATAATTTGATCATTTGGCGCACCAATAAGCCGATCACTAGCATGAGAAAGCTCTTTCGCAATCGCTTCCTTATGTAGGTCAACAGGCTCAGCATCATTATCTGATTTTGCATAATTAAATCTTAGACCCTTAATAGCGCCTATTATTTTACCATCAACAAGGACTTCGTCCTTATTCTCAATTTGTGGTGAATTCATTTATTCGTCTCTTTGTGGCATAACTTATAATTGTGATTAGCATTCATAAAACAGTTTGTCATTAACTCAAATCATTGAAAAAGCAATATCTAATCTAAAAATCATATTTTATCAAATTGTTATATTTTGGTACAAGTTTTTATATTTCAATAAAGCAAATTAACACTTAGCACGAAAAGAGAACGAACAGGGAGCGAATCAGCCTCTATATCAAAGTTCTATATTTGTTCACTACGATATATGGTGATTTACATAAGTAACAAACATAGTGATTATTTTATGACCGATATTTCATCTCAAATTGCAAAAATACATTAATCTTGATTAGAGAACCGTTAAAATTTAGCTTTTGCTAACTAAGTTTAAGAGTAAATAAAATCAAAAGCTCTAATATTTTTTTGCTTTTTAAGGATTAAGGCCTGCAATTTAAGGGATCTACCTATAAATCTTGATAAAAAACATTTTGACTGTGCCAAAATGAGAATCTATTTAGGCAAACTTCCTTTAAGTAATAAAGGCAAACCAGCAGCAATAAAATAGACTTCTGCACAGTTTTTTGCCATTTTTTGATTTAACAAGCCAAGCACATCACGAAACTCTCTGGCCAATTTATTTTGTGGCACAATTCCTAAGCCAACCTCGCTTGAAACAAAAATAACTGTTGCATTTTTTATTTTTTCAACAGCCTCACATAGGTTTTTAGTTTCATTTTCAACATTATGATTTTCAATCATAAGATTTGAAACCCATAATGTAAGACAATCAACTAAAATAACATCATGCGTTTTTGCGGCCCTCTTAATAGCCTCAGCAAGCTCAAGCGGCTCCTCAATATTTGTAAAATCATCTTTGCGCCTTAAAATATGCAATTCAATGCGCTTTGCCATTTCCTCGTCGCTATTTTGAGCATTTGCAGTGGCAATATAGGCTCGTTGCCTGCCCAATTTAAGCGCCAAATCTTCTGCATATTGGCTTTTGCCTGAACGAGCGCCGCCAAGAACTAAAATATGTCCCTTATCCATTACATCAACTTTATTGTTAAATTAGCAGGGGTGCTGGGTGCGTATGCAACATCACCAACTATATGATGATTATACATTTAACTACAAAAAGGGCAATCAAAACATGAAATAAGCACAAGAATATGCTTTTACAATTCCCATTTTAGCACTAACCTAATTAATGTCTTTGTTAGGAGAATGTTTTTTGCAAAAGTCAATTAAGCAATTATTTTTGGGGGTTGATGGCGGTGGTACAAAATGTGCAATGCGTCTTGTTGATGAAAATTCAAATATTTTGGCTGAAGAAGTGCTTTCTAACTCTTCAAATTTACAAGTAAATAATGGCGAAAATGCTTATTATTCTGTCCTTCAGTTAAGCGAAATTATATTTCAAAAAGCAGGACTTGATTTAAGACAAGATAGCAAAAGAACTTATGCGTGTTTTGGCATGTCTGGTGCGCGCTTAAAAAGAGCTAAACAAGATTTCTCTAAACGCAATTTTCCTTTTGCTAAAACTCATATCTGTGATGATATCGACATTGCGCAAATAGGAGCTTTTTTAGGGAAAGATGGCGCAGTGCTTATCATTGGCACGGGCTCGGCCGGTCTTTCAATAATCAACAATGAGCGCTTTCAGGTTGGGGGTTGGGGATTTAATATTGGCGATGATATGTCAGGAGCTATTTTGGGACGGAAATTATTGCGTATGAGTTTACAAGCACATGAGGGGCTTATTAATTCAAGCGAATTGACAAAAAATATAATGGCACAATTTGATAATAGTGCTGAAAATCTTATGGCATTTTCATTCAATAAGGATACAAAACCTGCAACTTATGCAAAACATATGCCCCTGCTTATTGAGCATTTTGAAAAAAATGATAAAAATGCTATCAAATTAATAGAGTTTGAAATGCTCGCAATAGAAAAATATATTCACTACTTTAAGAAAAATGGTGCGAAAGAAATAGCTATAATTGGCGGATTTGGTGAGCGCCTTTTGCCAATAATTAAACAACGATTTGACAAAATAATTATAAAAGCAAAATCAGACCCATTAAATGGTGCAATTATTTTAGCCAAAAGATTAGTATAAAGCGATTATTTATTAATAACAAAAGAGATTAAAATGACTTCTCGTATTATTCCAGTAAAACCTTTTGATTATGTAGTATTTGGAGCTACTGGCGATCTCACATATAAAAAACTTATTCCAGCGCTTTATCATCGTTTTGCCGATGGGCAATTTGATGAACAATCAAAAATAATAGGCATTGCCCGCTCAAACTGGAATGATGAACAATTCCGCTCTTTTGTAAAAAAATCTATCAACGAATTTATCGACAAACCCTTGATTGAAGAGGATGTCCTCAAAAGATTTATTTCTTGTTTTAGCTATATAGCAAATGATATAAATAGCGATAAGGGCTGGGCAGAACTTGGTGAACATTTAAGAGACGATAAGAACATAATCCGTGCTTTTTATCTTGCAGTGCCGCCAAGCATATTTGCGCCAATTTGTGATAATATCGCCAAATGGAATTATTGGCAAAGTGATGCTCGAGTAGTAGTTGAAAAACCGCTTGGCCATGACTTGCAATCCTCCAAAGAGATAAATAACGCCATTGAGCGCACTTTTTGTGAAGATCAAATATACCGTATTGATCATTATTTAGGCAAAGAAACAGTACAAAATCTGTTAGCGCTTAGATTTGCCAATATCTTGTTTGAGCCAATTTGGAATTCTGCCCATATTGATCATGTGCAAATTAGCGTTTGTGAAACTATTGGCGCTGGCACACGTGGCTATTACGATGGAACTGGTGCGTTGCGTGATATGGTGCAAAATCATATTTTGCAATTATTATGTTTAGTGGCAATGGAGCCTCCCGCCTCTGATAGAGCAAACTCACTGCGTGATGAAAAACTTAAAGTGCTGCATTCGCTAGCTCCTATTTCTGGTGAAAATGTTGAAAAGCTTACTGTACGTGGGCAATATGGTGGAGTGAGCGCTGAGGGTGTATCTGTTAAATCTTATCAAGAAGAATTAGATGAAAGCAAGAAGGGCTCGCACACCGAAACTTTTGTGGCGTTAAAACTCGCCCTTAAAAACTGGCGCTGGTCTGGCGTGCCATTTTATTTACGCACCGGCAAACGTATGGCAAAACGCATGTCTGAGATTGTAATTCAATTTCGTGAAATTCCGCATTCAATTTTCTCGCACGCAAAAGGCGCGCCAATTCCCAATATGCTAGTAATAAGACTTCAACCTGATGAAGGGGTGAAATTATTTATGATGATTAAAGATCCTGGCCCGGGTGGAATGCGCCTCAAAGAAGTACATCTTAATCTTAGTTTTGCCGAGGCTTTTAACGAGCGCACCCCCAACGCCTATGAGCGTTTATTATTGGACGTAATTAGAGGCAATCAAACCCTATTTATGCGCCGTGATGAATTAGAAGCCGCTTGGGCTTGGATTGATCCAATAATGAGCGCTTGGCAGGAGGCAGATAAGCCCCCACAAAAATACAATGCTGGCACATGGGGGCCAACTAATTCAATAGCACTAATTGAGCGTGATGGACGCACATGGCACGAAGAAAGCGATTTTTAATGGCAAATTTATTAGAGCATAATTTTTCTTCCTGTAATGAATTAGCCAACAGCCTAGCAAGTGAAATTGGTGAAAAATTAAAAGAGGCAATAAAAAAAGACGGCAAAGCCTCAATCGCTTTGTCGGGTGGATCAACACCAAAAAAAATGCTCAACCAACTTAGCAAATTAAAAAATATTAACTGGGAAAAAGTTGATGTAACTCTAGTTGATGAGCGCTTTGTTGATGAAAATTCAAGCCGCTCAAACGCTAAAATGCTAAAAGAAAATCTGCTTATTAACGAGGCGAAAAGCGCAAATTTCTTTCCGCTTTTTTTGGGGTCTAACTCTCTTAATGAGCAAGCAATAGAGCAAATGTCGCACCAACAAAAATATATAAAAAAACCCTTTGATATTGTAGTTTTAGGAATGGGGCTTGATGGGCACACAGCCTCGTTTTTCCCTAATGTAAAAAACCTACACCAAGCACTAAATTCAACAAAACTTGCAATGGCAATTAATGCAAGTGATGGCGAAGAACGCATCACGCTTACTTTCCCCTATTTAATTTCAGCCAAAAATATCTATCTTCATATTGAGGGAGAAGAAAAACAACAGGTACTAGAAAAGGCACTTAATGGCATGGTAATAAATGACATGCCAATTCGTGCCTTTTTATTACAAGATAAAGCGCCTATAAATATATATAAATGTTAATGGAAAAATCGTGCAAAAAAATATTATAAAAATAACTGATAAAATTATAAAAAGAAGCGCAAAAAGCCGTGCGCAATATTTAGAAAAAATAGAGGAACAAAAATCTATTAAAGTAAGACGTGGCGCTCTTAGTTGCTCAAACCTAGCACATGGATTTGCCGCTAGCTCGCCAATCGATAAACAAAGACTAGCAGGTGAAGAAACCCCAAATATTGGCATTATCACTTCATATAATGACATGCTTTCAGCGCATCAGCCTTATGAAAAATATCCCGCCTTTATAAGGCAAGTAGCGCAAGATTTAGGCGCAACAGCGCAAGTTGCAGGCGGCGTTCCTGCCATGTGCGATGGAGTAACTCAAGGGCAAGAGGGCATGGATCTCTCGCTTTTTTCACGTGATATAATTGCCATGTCCTGCGCCATTGCGCTTTCTCATAATATGTTTGATGCGGCACTTTATCTTGGCATTTGCGATAAAATTGTTCCGGGAATGTTAATAGCGGCGCTTAATTTTGGGCAACTGCCAGCGGTTTTTATCCCCGCTGGACCAATGAGTTCAGGTATGCCTAATGAAGAAAAAGCCCGCATAAGAGAATTATATGCACAAGGTAAAATTGGCAAAAAACAACTGCTAGAAGCCGAAGCAAAATCTTATCATTCGGCTGGCACTTGCACCTTTTATGGCACAGCAAATTCCAACCAAATGCTAATGGAATTTATGGGGCTACAATTACCGGGATCAAGCTTTGTTGCGCCAAACACTCCGCTTAGAGATGCACTAACAAAAAGAGCAATAGAAGTTGCACTAAACACCAGCTTTATTGGCAAAAATTACATTCCCATCGCCAATATTATTGATGAAAGGGCAATAGTAAATGGCTTAGTGGGGCTAAATGCCACTGGCGGTTCAACCAATCATGCCATTCACCTAATAGCCATTGCAAAAGCTGCTGGCATTATTATCACTTGGCAAGATATGGAGGATATTTCAGAAATTACGCCCCTTTTGACAAGGATTTATCCCAATGGATATGCCGATATAAACCAATTTAATGCTTGTGGTGGTTTGGGCTTTATCATTGGCGAATTATTAGAAAACGGCTTGTTGCACCAAAATGTAACTACAATTTTAGGCAAAGGGCTTGATAAATATGCCGCTGAGGCAAGATTAAACAAAGGCGAGCTAGAATTTAGTGCCCCACCCAAAAAATCAGGTAATGAAAAGATTTTGGTAAAAATGAATAAGGCTTTTGCAAAAACAGGCGGCCTCAAATTATTAAAAGGCAATCTTGGCGAAGCAATAATAAAAATTTCAGCACTTAAAGACCAACATAAAAAAGTAAAAGCCCCAGCAAAAGTCTTTCATACTCAAGACGAGCTAATGCAAGCCTTCAAACAAGGCAAAATGAACAAAGACATGGTAGCGGTAGTGCGTTTTAATGGACCAAAAGCCAACGGAATGCCCGAATTACATAAATTAAGCCCCTATTTAGGAGTGTTGCAGGAGCGTGGCTTTAAGGTAGCACTATTAACCGATGGCCGCATGTCAGGAGCATCAGGAAAAATCCCAGCCGCTATTCACCTAAGCCCAGAAGCACATTGCGGCGGCAATATCGCCAAAATAAAGGACGGCGATATGATTTTATTAGATGCGAATAAGGGCGTGCTAGAATTATTAGTCGATGAGAAAGAACTTAAGGGGCGAAAACTAGCAAAACATGATTTAAGCCAAGCACATATTGGCATGGGACGAGAGCTTTTCAGCGGCTTTAGAGAGCTAGTAGGAGGAGCAAACAAGGGCGCAACTATCTTTGATTAGCGCTAAATATTATGCCAGCATAAAATAATATTCCAATTTGGCAATTTTATACTTCACAAGCAAGCAACTTGCCCCTATATAGATTTCATATTGCTGTAAAATAGAGCTCCTTGCTCTTAAGAGCAGCCACGCATCGCCCGCAGGACGTTAGTCCGAGGGACGGGCAAGACATAAAAAACCGGGCTGATCTCGGTGATCGTTAGGAAAGCTGGCCTAACAATCTATAAAAAGCATTATCGCGGGGTGGAGCAGCCCGGTAGCTCGTCAGGCTCATAACCTGAAGGTCGTAGGTTCAAATCCTACCCCCGCAACCAACTCAACTTGCGAAAGCAAAATATCATAGAAGCTACCGCTCAAGCAAACTATGCCTAGCCTACATGAACGCATTAGCAGCAGGTGATCCCGATGCGGAGATAGATTTATGATTTTGAGGATGAATACATGAATTATGCTTGCTGGAAAAAATGTGATTTTCAAATTCACACACCTCGTGATCCCAATTGGAAGGGTAAGCGCCCATTGGGTATAGGAGATAAAAATTCAACGAGCGGAAAACTCGCAACAACTGAAGAAGTAGAAACTGCACGTAACAAATGGGCAGAGCTATTTGTGAGTGCGTGTGTTGCCAAAGGATTGCAAGCAATCGCCATCACCGATCATCACGAAATGGTAATGATTCCCTACGTTCAACAGCAAATTATTAAACGCCAAAAAAATGACAAACATTTTGATCTATGGCTATTTCCTGGCATGGAGTTGACAGCTAGCGGTGGCAAACAGTGTCTGATTATTTTTGACGCTGACCTTTCAGAAAACTGGAGGCAACAAGCTCAAGGCAAATTGGGAATTGCATATACTGATCAGAAAGACAAAAGTGCTCAAGGCTCAAAAGTAACACAGCTTTCTTGCATTTATGCTGACATTGGTAAAATTCTTGATGAGGTAAATGGGTTGCGTGGCAAGTACATAATTCTTCCGAATGTTTCCCAAGGTAACAGCCACACTGTTTTGGTTAATGGTGAGCATGCAGACTTTTGCAGAATGCCATACGTTGGTGGGTATTTGGATGCAGGGCAAAACATTGGTACAATTAGTACAAAAAATCGCACACGGCTGTCAGGAAAAGACGGTACTTGGTCACAACGTTATATTTATCCATTGCCAACATCAGATAGCCGACAAGCAGATTTTTTACCTTTAGGAACAAACAACACATGGATAAAAATTGCTGAACCAACGGCAGAAGCAATTCGGCAAGCCTTCTTGGGTTATCGATCACGCATCAGTATTGAACGACCAAAATTACCGTCTCTAACAATTTCTTTCGTAGATATTGAAGGATCAAGAATCCTTGATCGAACAAGTATTGATATCAGCCCTGAATTTAATTCAGTCATTGGGGGGCGAGGAAGCGGTAAAAGTTCATTTCTTGAGTATATTGCATTTGGATTGGGACGTAGCTGCTACGATGTTCCACGTGATCACTATTCAGGCACAGAACGGATGCACGACTTGGTTAATGATACGCTCGTATCAAAAGGAGCGAATGTATCGCTAACAATTGTGCAAGACAATGCTGCTTTCCAAATTGTGCGCGGCGAGGCAAATGCATATCAACCTCAAATTACTTATCCTAACGGTTCTACCCAAATGGTCACAGTTAGAGAACTTCGCACACTTTTCCCCGCTGTTGTCTATAGTCAGGGTGAGCTATCGGAAATTGGAAAGCAGGCTGGAAAGAAAACGCAGCTCTCTGATTTACTTCAATTTGTAAATCCTGATTACAAACTCCAAGATGAGCAATTCTCTCAAGATATTGAGGTCGCAAAAAATTCTGTAAAAGGTGCGGTTCAGAAATTGATTGAAAACTGGAGTCTTCAATCAAAACTAAGAAAAATGACGACCTCCAGAGATTCTTTGAAGCAGCGGGTTACGGCTCTTGAAAAAACATTGCCTACATTGTCGAAAGACGATCAAGCGATAGTAGCTTATTTTGAAAATACCACGGAATTCGAATCGAAAAGACTACAGGCATCAAACCATGCCGATCAAATAGTAAGTTCTTTAGATTCACTTGTTGTAAAATTTTCGAATGAAAGAAATCTAGATTCGATTTTAGTTGATGAAACTAAAGCTATTCAGCAAGAATATGCTGATCTGTTTAAGGTATTTACACAAGGTCTGACACAACTACAAAATGATGTGAAGGCAAAAAGAACAGCATTTGCAAAAGCGGAAGCTGTTTGGGATACAAAATTTAAAGCTGCCCGCTCAGCCAGAGATGCTGCGTTGGAGAAGTTGGGTGAGCATAAAACTGTAACCAGTCAGATCATCAAACTTCGGGAAGAAATTACTCAGCTGACCAATGCTATTGGAGATTTGGATGCACGATTGAGATCTGTCGGCGATCCTTCAGAAGACTTGAAGGTTAGGTTGAACGGATTGAAGGAGATAAGCGAGCGACGTGCAGATCGAACACGGGAATGGGCTACGGAGATTGAAGAACTATCCAGCGGGAAGATAAAAGCGGTAGTCAATAGTACGGGAGATATATCGGAAGTAAGGGAAGCAATTGATATTATTGCTGCA
>JAKISM010000061.1 GCA_021648585.1 Devosiaceae bacterium
TTAAATGATCATCTTTACTTTAGTAAAATTCAGTAACTAATTTGTCTTGAAGGCTCGTTGTGTTTTTGCAATTTCCCCCAAGCGAGACATCAAAACAATCGTTAAATGGAATCACTAAAGAGCCAGAATTTTTAAATGCATCACCAACTTTTACCTCTATAAAATTATCCTTATTTCGTAGCTTATATGCAAAAGAGGTTTTGGGTTTATTTTTTTTGAGAGCATATATAAATATTGCTATTGAAACTACTCCGAACAGCCATACACTTTTTGTATAAGTATCTGCTTTTCCATCTGTTGAATGGCTAGCGATTTCAACAAATAGCCAAAATAACCCTATTCCAGTTACAAAAGAAGCAACTATAGGCTTAGAGTTATATAACCATCTTTTTATATAATTTTTCATAGCCCCAACTGCTGATAAACTGAATCTTTGTAATAGTAAGCCCCTGTCTTATTAGCATTCTTATAGCTAATATCCGAAGTTTCCCAATTATCAATTGCATACTCAATAATTTTTTGTTGAAAGCCCACATGAATAGCAAGTTCATCTCTTAAAATTGCAGGGCATAGATTTGAATCCATACTTCTTCTACCATTCAAATTAACAACAATAATTGGAATGTTCCTCTTGAGTGCCTGTTCAATTTCCCATCTAACAAATTTATAAAGATTCTTTGTTGAATCCCCGACTAGTAAAATAAAAACTTTAGTATTCCGCAATCTTTCAGCGAGTTTAGTCTTTATCGTTTCTTCTGATGAATATGACATCAAATTATTTAGATCATGAGCATCATAAAAATTGAATGATGTATTATCATTTTTCTTCCATGCTTGCATCAGTCTATAATAACGAATGTCAGCATCAGCATCGAATGCTACGTATGTTTTATTGGTATAAGTTATCATCCATTTAATCCTTTATACGAGTCATATTAGATCGATTCTTTTCATTGAACAAGTTATCGAGAACAATACGCAAACAAAAAAAGAACAAAGCAAGTTCTAATTGTATGTTTCCACATCTTATTGCAAACCCCCACCCTCAATCCCTCCCCGCAAAGGGGAGGGAGGTTAAGTGTTGAATAGCCCGCTGACGTGTGCATGAAAAAAGAATAAACGGTGACAAGAAAAAAGCACCCTAGCGAGATACGCATGGGAAAAGAATAACGGCGGGGGTGTTCCACCTACGCTAAAGCTACGGCTGACAAGCGGGGTCGGGCAGCCTTAGCGGCGTGAGCGGAAAAATGCCTGCGTGGCGTGAACGCAAGAAGGAGCAAAGCGACCAACAGCCTGCCCCGTGCCACGACACGGGGGCGACAAGAAAAAAGAACCTAGCAAGATATAGCATGGGAAAAAGAATAAACGGCGGGGGTGTCGGGGTCGGGAGCGAAAGCGACCAACGGCGACAAGAAAACTGATGGTACGCCCAAGGGGAATCGAACCCCTGTTTCCGCCGTGAAAGGGCAGCGTCCTAACCGCTAGACGATGGGCGCATAGTGGTGATGCATCGTATAAAGTGCTTATTCATATTGTGCAAGAGGGTTTTTGCATTGAATAGCATTTTTTTAGCAACCACTAAATTCTACAGCGGTTTTATATCCACGAGGTTTATCTCGAACATCAATATGAATGAATTTTTTACCCGGATAACAGCCTAACCCGCCGATCATTCTATTGCGCTTGGCATAAGCAATAAGCTTAGCTTTACTAACTCCAGGAATAAAGAAATCCGCTGCCATACATTTTTTGTGCAGGCTTCTTCTAGCGCCACCAATTTTGCTATTATACCAAGGCGAGCGATAGCCAGAATTCATGACAATTTTTTTGCCAAAATATCCTTCAAATTCCCAAAGTACATATCTAAGGGAAGGAGTAAGGCAAAAAGCGTTTACATTTGAGCTAGCAACATAAGTGCCAAAATCTTTTTTATATCCATTGTAGTTTTTGCTCGATCCGTCGGCAAAAATGGCTAAAGGAACACATGCGCCTAGTGCTAGAATTAAAAATATTGATGTTAAAAATTTTCGCATGTTTATTGCCGCATGTTTTGCGTTTTGCTCGCATTAAAACAATAAAATAACAAAAATATTGCAATTTTCTTCTAATGTAAGTGGTGAATTAATAGTTAACTTGTGACTTTTTCCTTTGTTTCACTTAAAATTGATTGGATAAATATAGTTATCACCAGCTCTTATAAGCTGGCTGTTTTGTGGATTTAAGTGCTAAGAACTGTATGTTTGTTGATTTTTTGTATTATTTATTCATATAAAATCTGCGCTCTTTATAAGAAAAGTGAAATAAAATTAAAGAAAGCCTTAACTTTTTGCTATGAATCAGCCAAAGTGCGACTCATATAATTGTTTTTCGCTTTTGGCGGAGTGTAGAGTAGCGGGGTTTTATCAGAATTATGGGGGCTAAATTTTCACCAGACGGTAGTGAAACTAATATAGAATCAAGTAATACTAGTTCTTTAGCGGACGATTTATCTGTTCCAGCTCACGAAGGTAGTATGGACGTAATAGAAATCATTGGATCGATCAAATGGTTTGATGTTGGCAAGGGATTTGGTTTTATCGTACCAGACGATGGCTCTAAAGATGTATTGTTACACGTAACCTGCTTGCGCCGCGATGGCTATCAAACAGCTTATGAGGGTGCGCGTGTTGTATGCGAAGCGCTTGAGCGTCCTAGCGGAATGCAGGCTTTCAAAATTATTTCTATGGATGAAAGCACCGCTCTTCATCCAGCTCAAATGGACGAGCCAAAAACCCATGTAAGCGTTGAGCCAACATCTAAGTTGGAACGACTTGAGGTGAAGTGGTTTAATCGTGTTCGTGGCTTTGGTTTCCTATCCAAAGGAGAGGGAGAGCCAGACGTTTTCATCCACATGGAAACATTACGCCGCTTTGGACTAACAGAACTCCGCCCCGGACAATTTGTGCTGGCACGCTTTGGCGATGGACCAAAAGGGCTAATGGTAGCAGAAATCCGCCCTGATGGGTGGGGCGATGCGCCTTCCTCGCATTAAGTGTTGAAGATAGCTACAAAATCTATACTAATTTTTTTTGCACTCATATTCCTTGCCGCCTGCACAAATCAAAATAGCTTAACAATAATCACCAAAGATGGTGCTGAACATAAGTTCAGTATTGAAATTGCTGATACTGAAGAAAAGCGCACAAAAGGATTGATGTTTGTGCAAGAATTAGCACCAAATGCAGGCATGTTGTTTGATTTTCAAGAAGAGAGGCAAGTTGCTTTTTGGATGCGTAATACTTTTATTCCATTAGATATGTTGTTTATTGCTGCAAATGGTGAAATAAAAAATATCTATGTTAATGCTAGGCCTCAAGACCCAACGGCTATTCCATCAGATGGGCCTGTGCGCTTTGTGTTAGAAATTGCAGGAGGGCGATCAGTTGAGCTTGGTATTGCAAAAGGTGATAAATTAGAGCATTCTTTGGTTGAGGATTAATAGGGGAAGATTATGGATTGGTTTAAGGCAATAAATATATATTGCGAGCGCTTGAGCGCTGATTTTTGGGCAGAGCCATTTAATGCTCTAACTAATATTGCTTTCATATTAGCGGCGATTGTTGGATATATAGTTGCCAAAAAGCATGATCGCCTAGATTTCATCAATGGGTTGCTAATTGCTCTGGCCGCAACTATTGGTATTGGTTCATTCCTGTTCCATACCTATGCCAATGGATGGTCAATGTGGGCAGATATGATACCGATTGCCATTTTGGCTGTAATTTATATTGCCGTTTCAGTTCGCAGCTTCTTTAACAAAAGCTGGCTTGGGGTTTCCCTTGTTGCTGCACTATTTTTTGGGGCAAGTTATGGGGTTTTATTTTTCATAAACACACTGCCTGCCAACTCAATCACTTGGCTTAACGGCTCGCATATTTATGCCCCAGTCCTATTGGGCTTGTTGGTTATGAGTTTCTCTTTGTTTTTCGCAAAACATAAAGCAACAAATTTAATGCTTATGGCGACAATAACATTCATTATTTCGCTTAGCTTTAGAACAATGGATAAAGCTATTTGTGAAATATTACCGCTTGGCACGCATTTCATCTGGCATTCGTTAAACGGTTTAATGATAGGCTTATTGTTAGTTGCGATAATCAAATATGGCAAGAATACTAAAATAGAAAACTAATGCGTCCCAAAAACTAGTGCGTCCAAGGAGTTTTTCTAGTAGAGCTAAAGTTCTCAGGATAAGAAACACGCTTTGGGGTTGCCACATGCTCAATTTCCACACGATAATCTAAACCCTGTTTTTTTGCATAGGCTTCAGCTTGCTCTTTGCTTTCAAAAGATAGCTGGATTTGTGATTGCATGTCAGAAGTCGAACTATATCCCATAAGCGGTTCAATTTCACGCTTTGTAGCAGGGTCAAATTCTAAAATCCATTGATTGCTATTGCCCTTGCCAGATTGCATTGGGTTTGGGGAGGGTCGATAAATCCTTGCACTCATAAGCTTCTCCTAATTTTTGCGCTTAAATGGTCGGGGCAGCAGGATTCGAACATGCGACCCCTGGTTCCCAAAACCAGTGCTCTACCAAGCTGAGCTATACCCCGAAACCGATTTAAGCGCACGCATGAACTACACATTCTTTTCACTAAGAGCAAGAGTGAAATTATCATAAATAAATTATTTGACCTAAAAGAGAAAAAAATGCACATGATATTATATGAAAAATGAAAAATCGCTCTGGCCCTTTGGCTTTAATAGATCAAATTCTCCATATTTTATTGGTGCCGCAATATTGGTTCTCGGCCTTTTATTGCTGATTGATGGTTTTGTTACGCTAGGTGTTGATGGTTTGCCAGAACAAATAATAGCGCCTTTTAAGATAATTACTCGTGCGGGCAATTCTGATTGGATATTAATTCCAACATTGTTGGGAACAATAATTGGCTTAATTGGCTCAAAACTTAAAACCTTTTCTAAAATTAAACAAAAAGCGCATTTAGTTTTTATCTATTCAATTTTTATTTTTTCTTCAGTTGCCATTCCGGGTATTGTTGCCAACCTAATAAAACGCTCATTAGGTCGTGCCAGACCTGTTAATTTTGAAGAATATGGTATTTTATATTTTCAGCCATTTAGCGATTGGACTTTTCAATCTTTTCCATCGGGTGACACAACAACAATCTTTGCGCTATTTGTAGCACTTACATTTTTATTACCAAAATTTAAGTGGATATTTCTTGTTGGCGCTATTTTAGTAGCACTATCTCGCATCATGGTTGGGGTGCATTTCCCAACAGATATTTTTGGCGGGTTTATACTCGGCACCTTTGGCGCTTATGCAGTGCGCAATTTCTTTATGAAAAAGGGCTGGATTTCGCATTAAATTCTTTGGTCTTATCACATAATTATATTGAGCAAGCAGACTTCTTCCCTCTTGCATGGAAAACTACTTCTTCCCTCCCCCTTGAGGGGAGGGATTGAGGGTGGGGGTATAGGAATGAAAGTGGGTGGGGGTAGAATGAAAAGAGTAGAGGCAAAAAAATTACATCTCCCTTTCATACCGCTCCAACCCAGCCAATAAATCCCTCTTCAAATCCTCAACATCTTCTAGGCCAACATGAATACGCAATAAATTGCCTTCCTCTTGCCATTTAATAGCAGTGCGGATTTTTTCTGGCTTGGCTGGCAACACAAGACTTTCATATCCACCCCAAGAATATCCCATGCCAAATAATTCAAGATTATCAACTAATGCCGCCATTGCTTTATTTGGTGCTTTTTCAAGAATAATAGAAAAGACTGAACCAGAACCAGAAAAATCTCTCTTAAAAATATCATGGTCAGGGTGTGAGGGCAGGGCAGGGTGCAAAACTCGTTTTACTACTTCTTGCTTTTCTAACCAAGTAGCTAATTCAATAGCACTTTGCATTTGCGCCTGCATACGAATAGCTAGAGTTCGCAATCCCCGTGCAACCAAGAACGCATCATCAGGTGACATACAAGTTCCAGTTAAATAATGTGTTTCTTTAACCTGTTGCCAATGCGCTTCGTTTGCTGAAATAGTGCCGCCCATTACATCTGAATGACCAACAAACATTTTTGTGGCGGCATGAATAACTATATCAGCGCCAAGTTCAAGTGGACGATAAAATAATGGAGTTGCCCAAGAATTATCAATTAAAATTGAAATATTGTGCTTTTTTGCAACTTTCGCAATTAATGGTAAATCCTGTAATTCAAAAGTTAAAGAGCCCGGACTTTCTAAAAATATTACTTTAGTTTTAGCAGTGATTAATGCCTCAATTTCACTGCCAATATTAGGGTCAAAATATCTAGTGCTAATGCCTAGTTTTGAAAGTATTTGATTGCAAAATTTTCGTGTTGGATCATAAACGCAATCAGCGACAAGAATTTCATCTCCTGCCTTAAGACAACTAAGCAACGCAAGAGAGATTGCGCTAAGTCCAGATGGTGTAAGTACTGTCCCTGCTGCGTTTTCTAGTTGAGTAACTATTTGCTCAACACTATCCGTTGAAGGGTTGCCAGTACGCCCATAAGCATATCGCTGGCTATGATTTTCTAATTTTTCAAGGGTCTCAAACAAAATTGTTGAGCCTCGTGAAACAGGAACATTTACTAGTCCAAAATGTTCAGATGAATGCCGCCCAGTGTGAGAGAGCAGCGTTTTAATTTTGTTGTTGTTTTTATTATGTTTCTTTTTCATAAAATTCGCTCATGGCTAGACCCCAATATAGGTCTTATTATAGAAAAAGCACAAAAAATGACAAGAAATAAAAATAAGTTCTTGACCTAGCGCCCCATTATAGAGTTTTGTACAAACACCGATACCGTAATTAATGCGGACGGTAACTTATTGAGGGTGGTAAAATAATTTGCGCACTCTCGGGTTTTAATAGGGATAGGAAACTAAATATGAAAAATAAAATTGTAACTATTGCTCTTTCAGCTGCAATGGGTCTTATGGCGACAACAGCAATGGCTGGTACGCTAGAAGACGTAGTAGCTAAGGGTTATGTTCAGTGTGGTGTTACAACTGGTGTTGCAGGTTTTGCTCTTCCAGATGCAGACAATAACTGGGCTGGTCTTGATGTTGATTATTGTAAAGCTCTTGCTTCTGCAATTTTTAACGATCCAGACGCTGTTCGTTACACTCCACTAAATTCATCAGAGCGCTTTGCTGCTATGTCTTCAGGTGAAGTTGACCTGCTTTCACGTGTTACTACATGGACAATGAGCCGTGATACACAACTTGGTATGAACTTTACTGGTACAATGTTCTATGATGGACAAGGTTTCATGGTTCGTAAAGATTCAGGCATCACTTCACCGTCAGAACTTTCAGGTGCTGCTGTTTGTATTCAAACTGGTACAACAACTGAGCTAAACGCTGCTGATTATTTTGCTGCAAACAATCTAGAATATAATCCAGTTGTTTTTGTTGATCGTGATGAAGTTGTTAAAGCTTATCAAGATGGACGTTGTGACGTTTACACAACAGACGCTTCTGGTCTTGCTGCAAACCGTTCAGGTTTTGCTGATCCATCAGCACACGTTATTCTTGATGAAATCATTTCTAAAGAGCCTCTAGCTCCAGTGGTTCGTCAAGGTGATGACACTTGGTTTAACATTGCTCGTTGGACATATTTCGCACTTGTAAATGCTGAAGAACTTGGCATTACATCTGCAAATGTTGACGAAATGCTTGGTTCAGACAATCCTTCAGTTAAGCGTCTTCTTGGCGTTGAAGGTGACTTTGGTGCATCACTTGGTCTTTCAAAAGACTGGGCTTACCAAATCGTTAAAAATGTTGGTAACTATGGCGAAATCTTTGAGCGCAATGTTGGTGTAAATACTCCACTTGCTCTAGAGCGTGGTGTAAACGCACTTTGGACAAATGGTGGTCTACAATACGCACCACCAATCCGCTAAATACTAAAACTATTTACTCGGCGCTCTTTTTAGGGCGCCGAGTTTTATTATAACCATATATCGTGGTTATCATTTGCTCTGGAAAAATCGAGGGGGTTCCATGGCCGACCTAAGAAACAATCATAATTTAGCGCCAAAACCATCATTTTTTAATGATCCAAAAGTTCGTAGTATCTTCTATCAACTCGTTGTGATGGCTATTATAATTGCGTTTGTGTATGTTGTCGCCACAAATACTGCGGCAAATCTTGCAGCGCAAAATAAATCAACTGGTTTTGATTTCTTTTTACAGCCCGCAAGTTTTGATATAAATTTCACACTCATACCTTTTGATCGCACTTCTTATTATTGGGAAGCCTTTGTCGTTGGTATGTTAAATACTTTGCTAGTTTCGGTAATTGGCGTAATTTTTGCTACATTATTAGGTTTTATGCTTGGTATCGCACGCCTGTCCAATAACTGGATTATTGCAAAATTGGCGATGGTATATGTAGAAATTATTCGCAATGTCCCGCTACTATTGCAATTATTTTTCTGGTACACTGTTGTTCTTAAAGCTATGCCGGGTGTTAAAAATAGCTTTGAGTGGTTTGGCGGTTTTGTGCTTAATAATCGCGGTTTTTCTTTTCCAAAACCTATGCCAGATGAAACATTTAACTTAGTTTTTATTGCATTTTTTATTGCAGTAATTGGCGCTTTTGCTCTCAAATATTGGGCTAGAAAACGCCTTGAGCAAACAGGCAATAGGTTTCCTGTTTTTTGGGCTTCAATTGGCTTGCTAATTGCCTTTCCTGTCGTTGTTTGGTTGATTTCTGGTGCTAACCTTGCATTTGAAACTCCAGAACTTAAAGGGTTTAATTATAAGGGTGGTTTAACATTACCATCAGAATTTTTGGCGCTTTTGTTTGGTCTTATTATTTATACTACGGCATTTATTGCTGAGATAGTTCGCTCAGGCATTGTTGCTGTTGATAAGGGGCAAACAGAGGCTGCACAATCGCTTGGCCTAAAAGATGGTGACAGGTTACGCCTTGTTATTATTCCACAGGCTATGCGGGTTATTATTCCACCATTAACTTCACAGTTCTTGAACCTAACCAAAAACTCTTCACTTGCAGCGGCTATTGGTTACCCAGATCTTGTTAGTGTGTTTATGCAAACAACATTAAATCAAACAGGGCGAGCCGTTGAAATCGTGTTCATCACTATGATGGTTTACCTAACATTATCGTTAATAACGTCAGTATTTATGAATTGGTATAATGCTCGCGTTGCGATGGTTGAGAGATAGGAGAAATATTATGGCTAAAAATAATCTCGCCTATGTTCGGACAGAAATAGTTCCAGAATCACCTGCTCCAGATCTTTCTAAGGGCATTATTGGCTGGGTAAAAAACAATCTGTTTTCATCAATTTCAAATAGTATTATGACCATTGTTGGTGCAATGTTTTTAATGTGGGTATTGCCACCAATTTATGGCTTTCTTTTTGGCAACGCAGTTTGGCCGGGTGAAGGTGTAACAGTTGAAGATTGCCGTGCGAAAGGCGCAGGGGCTTGTTGGGCTTATATTGATGATAGAATGACTTTCTTTATCTATGGCTTCTTTCCAAAAGATGCCTATTGGGTAACGCAAGAAGGTTTAATTGCTTCTATAATGACTTATTGGCGTGTTAATCTGGTCTTTGCAGTTGGTACTCTTTTATTAGTGCCATTAATGTGGCCAGATTTGAAATATAAACTATTGAACTCAATTTTGTTCTTTGTTGTCTATCCAGTATTTGTATTCTTCATGCTAACTGGTGGTGTCTTTGGTTTAGAAGAAGTGCCGACAGTTAAGTGGGGAGGGCTAACAGTAACGCTAATCATTGGGTTGGTAGGAATTGTTGTCTCGCTTCCTTTGGGCATTGTTTTGGCGCTTGGACGGCAATCAAAAATGCCAATCATTAAAACTTTTTGTATCATGTTCATTGAAGTCTGGCGCGCTGTTCCACTAATTACTGTGCTGTTCATGGCTTCTGTGATGCTACCTTTATTCATGCCAGTTGGTATGACTATTGATAAATTATTGCGTGCATTAGTTGGGGTTTCGCTGTTCTCGGCTGCCTATATGGCCGAAGTTGTTCGTGGAGGATTGCAGGCATTGCCAAAAGGACAATCGGAAGCAGCTGCATCTTTGGGGTTGAATTACTGGAAATCAATGGGTTTCATTATTTTACCGCAAGCGCTAAAGCATGTTATTCCGGGTATCGTGAATAGTTTCATTGCATTATTTAAAGATACTTCACTTGTTGCGATCGTTGGTATTTTTGATTTGTTACGAGCTACGCAAGTCGCAAACCTGAACCTTGATTGGGCTTCAAGTAACCAAGCAATTACTGGATATGTATTTGCTGCCGCGATTTTTTGGGCATTTTGTTTTGGTATGTCACGATATTCCATAATGATGGAACATCGCCTTGATACTGGACATAAAAATTAAAAGAGGGATTATTATGACTAAACAAACACAAACGGCAGTTAAAAAGCCTACTGAAGTAGAAGAAAATGCAGGTGTTGCTATCGAAATTACCGGTATGAACAAATGGTTTGGTGATTTTCACGTTCTTCGTGATATTGATCTCAAAGTAATGAAAGGTGAGCGCATAGTTATTGCAGGGCCTTCTGGTTCTGGTAAATCAACGCTAATTCGTTGTATCAATCGCCTTGAAGAACATCAGCAAGGTCATATTATTGTTGATGGCACTGAGCTTACTTCTGATATTAAAAAAATTGATGAGGTTCGTCGTGAAGTTGGAATGGTGTTTCAGCACTTTAACCTATTCCCGCATCTCAGCATTTTAGAAAATTGCACCCTTGCTCCAATCTGGGTGCGTGGTGTTCCAAAGGCAGAAGCCGAAGAAACAGCAATGCACTATCTTGAGAGAGTTAAAATTCCTGAGCAAGCGTTAAAATATCCGGGGCAGCTTTCAGGTGGGCAACAACAACGTGTGGCAATCGCTCGCTCACTTTGCATGAACCCGCAAATTATGTTGTTTGATGAGCCAACCTCAGCGCTTGATCCTGAAATGATTAAAGAGGTTCTTGATGTTATGGTGTCTCTTGCAGAAGACGGCATGACTATGCTGGTGGTTACGCACGAAATGGGCTTTGCTCGTCAAGTTGCAAACCAAGTGGTGTTTATGGATCAGGGTCAAATTGTTGAGCAAAATAATCCTGAGGATTTCTTTAATAATCCGCAACATGCGCGCACACAAGAATTCCTTAGTCAGATTTTACATTAACCTTAGAGTTAAAATTCATATCAATAAGTTCCCAGCCACATGCTGGGAATTTATACATTAAAATACTTTTTAATAGAATTAGATATCTAATCTGAAAAATTTTATTTAATGTTAGTATTATTTAATAATGGTTCTTTACTAAAATTATTGTTACTAGACTTATGCTAAATAGTTAGTTTAACAAGAATAGAAATCATAGCATTTTCTAGTAAAAGCATATGGCTATAATGTCTATGTTGAAGTGTCTATGTTAAAGTGTGTTTATGAGTAAAGTAATGACCAAGATAAAATATCTTAGTAAGTTGAAATGTTTTAGAATTGCAATCATAAATTTGTTTGCTCTATTCTTTATATTGCCAGCTAACGCAAGTACTTTAGAAAAAATCCGTGAACGTGGTTATCTTATTTGTGGCACTAACCAATCTATTTCTGGATTTTCACAACAAAATGAAAATGGCCTTTGGTCGGGTTTTGATGTTGATATTTGCCGAGCTATTTCAGCAGCAATATTTTTAGATCCCAGCAAAGTAGAGTTTCTCCCACTTGCAGGCAATGCTAGGTTTTCACCATTGCAAACTGGCGAAGTAGATGTCATGGCACGAAATGCCGCTTGGACTATGAAGCGTGATACTTCTTATGGTGTGCGCTATGTTGCAACTTCCTTTTTTGATGGGCAGTCTTTTCTAATCAAACAATCGCTTGGTGTAGTTTCAGTCTATCAATTAGAGAATATTTCGGTTTGTGTGCTTGCGGGTAGCGACGATCAAAAAAACATGCGAGAGTTTTTCTTTCAAAACCAAATAGATTACCAAGAAGTTCCTTATGAAGAACGTGAGGATCTTAGTGCGGCATATAATGCTGAGCTTTGTGATGCTGTTTCTGCTCCTGCTTCTTATTTATATGCAATGATACGAGATTTACCTGAACCTTCCCTAAATCGTATTTTGCCAGAAAGAATATCAAAAAGGCCACTAGGCCTAGTGGTTCGTGCTGGTGATGATCAATGGGCTAACATTGTGCGCTGGGTATTTTTCACTTTGGTAAATGCAGAAGAATTAGGTGTTAGCTCGCTTTCAGTTGAAACAATTAATGACATCAGAACCCCAGCAATTAGACGGCTATTAGGCCTTGAAGGTGATTTTAGCACAGCGCTTGGCCTTGACCCTGAGTGGGCGCAAAAAACCATTGCAGCAGTTGGTAATTATGGTGAGATTTATGAGCGCAATTTTGGCCCGCAAAATGGAGTGTCATTATCACGTGGATCAAACGC
>JAKISM010000062.1 GCA_021648585.1 Devosiaceae bacterium
AAAATTTATTCATCCATTGATTTGAATGCTCACTCGTGCGCACAGATACAAATACATTAACCCCAGCATTGATTTTTTTTGGATTAAGTATCGCGCTACGCATAAGAATAACGCCATCTTCTTCCATTTTTTGAATTCGCCGCCAACACGGAGTTGTTGAAAGCCCAATTTTACGGCCAATTTCAGCAACAGGAATGGTTGCATCCTTTTGTAATAGATCCAAAATTTTGCGATCAATTCTATCTAATGTCATTTGATAATATCCGATTTTTAGAATTATTTTCTATTATTGCAGATAATATAGCGCAATCTTTGTGCAATTTCTATTATTATCTTTGATTTTTGTAAAACCATACCTTTGATGGTTAAATAATCCTAATTTCTATCTCGCCATTCACGAGGGCTTATAAATTCTCCTGCCCACATTCCAATTTTTTTCAATTTAGCACTATAATGTTCTATGTCATAACCACCATAGCTTATAGCCAAGCCTTCTTTTACTAAAATAGCGGCAACATCTTTTTTATTTACATAGCATGTAGCTAGAACCCGTGAATATCTGTCATAGCCAGTGGGTTTACAGACAACTTGCTCATTCAGAACTAGCTCTTGCATACGGTTTCTAGCAGCTTTGCCGCAATTCCAAATCTGCTTGTTTTTATCTTTGCACGTTTGAAAAAGCTCAGGAGCATCAATATTTAATATTCGAATTTTTTTGCCTGAAATACGTAAACTATCGCCGTCCACAACTTTTGCAGTCCCTATTATGGGGTTATCTTCAGATTGCTTTTCAAGCGATGAAGATAAAAAAGCAATAAAGGCAAATAATAATATAATGCCAGCCCAGCGCAAAATCATCCTAAATTTGAGATTTCTGAATACCATTTCAACTCTTAATTAATAATAATGAGATATAATATGGTATGAGTAATGAAAAATTGGGTGAAATACTAGTTTTTCTATGAATTGAGTTTTGTGAGTAAGTTATGCAAACTGCCAATAACATTTCAAGCAGTGAACCAACATCATTTCATAAACGCACAAGAAACACAAAAAGAACTGTGTTTGACGTGCGTCAGCGTATAAATTCGCCTACTGGAACAAATCTTTCATTTGATAAAGAATTATTAGCTGAATATACAAGTTCTCGTCTTGCAGGCTCGTTAGCCCTGCCGATAATGTTGATTACTTTGGTAGCTCTTTCAAGCACATGGATACCTATTATCTCTGTTGCAAGTTGGGCTTTGTTGGTCGCAGTTTCTAATATTGCAGTTTTGTGGTTATGCAAACAATATCAAAATGAAGATAAATCCTCAATAGATATACGAAAATGGGGACGAAGAATAATTATAGTTGAAGCGGCTTATGGCCTATCTTGGTCAACACTAGCCTTGCTTAGTTTTTCTTCAATCGATCAAAATATGATTGTTATTATATTTGCTATGTCGCTTGTTGGAATTGCCGCAAATGCGTTTTCTACCCGAATTTTACCTAATGCCACCCTCGCTAGTACCATGCCTATTGCAATCTCAATTTGTGCGATATTGCTTTTTCAGGGCGGCTCATTAAATTATGCCCTCGCTGCATTAGTGCTCGGGGGGGAAATATTTTTTCTCTATCTTGCTCGCCAATTATTAGATTCAGAAATAGTAGCGTTAGAGCATCGTGCGGAAAAAGATGCCTTCATTTCTGAATTGCGAGAAGCGCAAAATAATTCTGATGAAGCACGCAAACAAGCTGAGCAGGCCAATATTGCAAAATCACAATTTTTAGCAACTATGAGCCATGAATTGCGTACACCATTAAATGCAATTATTGGGTTTTCAGAAGTATTAAAATCAGAACTTTTAGGTCCTCATCAAGTGCCGCAATATAAAGAATATGCAGGAGATATTCATGATAGTGGGCAACATCTTTTGACTTTGATAAATGAAGTATTAGACCTTAGCCGAATTGAAGCGGGTAAATATGATTTGAGCGAAGAGGCTGTAAATCTAGGTGATATTGCAGATGATTGCAAAAGAATGCTTGATATTCGGACTAAATCAAAATCTATTGAGCTAAAAATAAATTGTGATGAGAAGTTACCTGCCATTTGGGCTGATGAGAGAGCAATTCGCCAAGTAATACTCAACCTATTATCTAACGCAATTAAATTCACCCCACAAAATGGAAAAGTTGAGATAAATGTGCGCAGAAATAGCGATGGAGGATTGTTTGTTTCGGTTCGAGATAACGGCCCTGGCATTCCCCAAGATGAAATTGAAACAGTCCTATCTTCTTTTGGACAAGGCTCGTTGGCGCATAAAACGGCGGAACAAGGTGCAGGGCTTGGTCTTGCCATTGTACAAAAAATTATGAACCTACATCAGGGGCGCTTTGATTTGTTTTCAAAATTACGTTTTGGAACAGAAACTATAGCCACGTTTCCTAAATCTCGTACGATGGACGCTATGGCTGCCGTTCATGAGAAAAGAAATCGTTTAGAAATATATTCTGATGTTAGCTAACATTAAATCTGCACTAAGGCTCTTAATCCCACTCCTATACCATAGGCCAGTCCAGCGGCAAACATGCCAATAAAAAATGTCTCTAGTGCGCTCGACCACCAACGTTGAAGTGACCATAAAGATTTAGCCGCACCAATCGCTAAAAACACCATTCCAGTCATAATTGAAGCAATAATAGCGCTAGCATCCATGCCCAATAAAAACGGAATAAGTGGCACAGCCCCGCAAATTGAAAAAGCAATAAAGGTGGCTAAAGCCGCACGAATAGGGGAGCGCTGAATTGGAGAAATCGAATGTTCTTCTTTTAGCATAGTATCAAGCCAAACATCTTCTTTCGCAGTAATTAGCTTAACCATTGCCTCAAGCTCTTTGCCCTCAAAACCTTTACGAGCATAAATTTGTCGAATTTCCTCAACTTCCCCTTCGGGGTAATTACGAATATGACGCAATTCAATCGCCTTTATTCTCTCATAATCATCATGTTCGGATTTCGTGCCAGAATAATTTGATGCAGCCATAGAAAAACCATCAGCTACCAAATTGGCTAACCCTAAAACTAAAATCACTCCAACCGAAAGATTAGCGCCAACAACACCGGCAACAATAGCAAAAGTGGTTATAGCACCATCAATGCCGCCATAAATCCAGTCGCGTAGATAATTAGCTTTTGGCCCTTCAGCAAGTCGGGCTCTAATTGCATCTGGTTCGTGTGAATGATCCATGAAACACCTATTTTTTACGATTCGTTATAAAAAAACATACTCTAAATCAATTTTTCTTGCTATAGTGGGTTTTTACCCCCTATAAAGCAAAAAGGACATTTTTAGTGAGTAAAAACATGAGTAATTGGACACCTAGTAGCTGGCGTAAAAAAACTGTAATTCAAGTCCCGCAATATCCCGATATTAAAGCCTTAGAAAAAGCAGAGGCACGCTTAGCGTCTTTTCCGCCATTAGTTTTTGCTGGCGAAGCACGAGATCTTAAAGCTAGTTTGGCTGAAGTTGCTAATGGCAATGCTTTTTTATTGCAGGGGGGCGATTGCGCTGAAAGTTTTGCCGAACATGGCGCAGATCATATTCGTGATTTCTTTCGTGCGTTTTTGCAAATGTCATTAGTGCTTACGCATGGCTCATCAAAGCCGATTGTTAAAGTAGGGCGAGTTGCAGGGCAATTTGCTAAACCACGCTCAGCTGATTTTGAAACTATTGATGGAGTAGAATTGCCATCATATCGTGGGGATATTATTAATGCGATTGAATTTGATGAGACCTCACGTGTACCAGATCCAAATCGTATGCTCATGGCATATCGTCAATCAGCGGCAACATTAAATCTCTTAAGAGCTTTTGCATCGGGTGGTTATGCATCGCTTGAAAGAGCGCATGAATGGACAACTGATTTCCTCAAAGATAGTGAGGCCTATGCTTCTTATAAAGAAGTGGTTGAAAAAATCGAAGATGCTATTTCATTTATGAAAGCGATGAACATCACAGCAGAAAATACGCAACAATTAAGAGAAACCAAATTTTATACTAGCCATGAAGCATTGTTGCTTGGTTATGAAGAAGCACTAACCCGTAAAGATTCAATTTCAGATGAATATTATTCAACTTCTGGGCATATGATGTGGATTGGTGATAGAACACGCCAGCCCGATGGCGCACATGTTGAATATTTTTCAGGCATAAAAAACCCCATCGGCATTAAATGTGGGCCAAGCCTTAGTGAAGAAGATTTGCTAAAATTACTCGATAAATTAAACCCTGAAAATGAAGCAGGGCGCATCACGCTAATTGCGAGATATGGTTCAGATAAGATTGAACAGCATTTGCCAAGTTTAATTGAAATCGTAAAAAGAGAGGGGCAAAAAGTTGTTTGGTGCTCCGATCCAATGCACGGCAATACGATTAAAGCCTCAACAGGATATAAAACTAGACCGTTTAATCAGATTATGGACGAAGTGAAATCATTTTTTAGAATTCACAAGGACATGGGGACTTATGCAGGCGGTGTGCATATTGAAATGACTGGCGCAGACGTTACAGAATGTGTTGGCGGTGTTTCAGCGGTTACGGAAGATGATCTCTCAAACCGCTATCATACCCATTGTGATCCAAGATTAAACGCTTCGCAATCTCTAGAATTAGCATTTTTAATTGCTAAAGAGATGTCGAACACAAAATAAAACTTAAAATACAAGGGTTTTTAGCACAACATTAACTATAACAAGTCATAAATAGACATTAATTGCTCTTTTAGAGCCTATTTATTTTGAGGTTGTTATGTCACGTTTAGTAGCTAATATTAGTGTTTTAGCCTTTTTTATTGCCACTCCTGCTTTATCTGCAGAAATTGTAAAGTCCGATAATTTTGGAGATTTGCGTGGAGCCTATCCCTCAGATTGGGATATGAGCGATAATGGCGACCCATTAGATTTTGAATTTGGCGTACGCTATTATTATTCTATTGGCAGTTCAACAATGACAGTCAATGGCGGCAATTACGTTTCTGAAGATAAAAGCCAAATTTTAGAACTTTATGGCCGAATAGATGATAATTCAACATCTACCTACCTTAAAGCATGGGGCGGTTATTCAGCATTGATTGATGGCACATATTCAACACCAGCAACTGGTGGAAATGTGGTAATGTCTGGTGGGCGAGTTGCCTATGCAGGAGCAGATTTTGGTTATATCCCATTAGGAAATGAAGATTTTCAGATGGGCGGCTTTGTTGGTTATCAATATTATTCCGATAATCCAGATATGGGACGTGTTAATTTTGTAACATCTGCTGGTGGTGGAAATAGTGAAACAAATGCTCTTGAAATTCATGAATTGCGATTAGGCGCAGCTCTAAATGCTGATCTTGGCGATAAAGTTGATTTAAATATTCAAGCTGCAATAATTCCTTACGCAGCAGCAAGCGGAACTTATGGCGCTTTTGCATTGCCAAATTTTGTTGATGGCGGTGATGTTTATGAGCAAGGATCAGCTGGAACTTTAGCTGGCTCTTTATATGGTGCAAGTGCTGAAGCCATGTTGGGCTTTAATGCAACCGATAATCTAACTATTAGAATTGGTGGCAGAGTGCATTATCTAACTGGTAATAACGCTACAATGGAATATACTGCAAGAGAAGTTGGCAATCCAACAAATTCACAACTTTATACTAGCAATATTTCTGGGCTTGAATTTTTGCGCTATGGTGCATTGCTTGAGTTGACAGGTAAGTTTTAACTAAAAAGTATAATTAAGGCTTCTATCCTGCCCCTGAACCTCTAAGTCAAAATGTCGCCCTGAACCTCCAATGTCACCCTGAACGAAGTGAAGGGTCTAAGATGCTTCGGCTACGCTCAGCAGGACAAGAGAGTTGATGATGTTATCAAATAAATATCACTAGACCTTCTATAAATATTAAAATAGTAATTTTCAACCTTGCCCAGCATTGTTAGGCACGATAAGACTTGACTAACTTTTTCAGCTGGATTTTTTTGTGACAAATCACCTTAGAATAGCATTAGCGCAGCTCAACCCAACAGTTGGAGCAATAAGGGCCAATTTAGCTTTGGCTCAACAAGCTATTGCTAAAGCTAAAGAAAGAAATGTCGATATTTTGATGTTTCCAGAACTTTTCCTAACAGGCTATTTCCCTGAAGATTTATTGTTTAAGCCGCAATTTATTAAAGATGCTATTGCGGCGGCTCACGAACTAGTCAAACAAACTAAGAGCGTAGATTTTGCATTGCTTTTGCCTTCAGTATGGCAAGAAAATGATAAATTATATAATTCTATTATTCATGCCCAAAATGGTAAAATAAAAGCAATTCGCTATAAATATGAACTGCCGAACATGGACGTATTTTATGAAAAACGCTATTTTGAAGCAGGCGAGCTACCTGATATTGTAGAAATAAAGGGCGTAAAAATCGGCCTGCCAATTTGTGAAGATATTTGGCAAGATGCTGTTTGTAAACATCTAGCAAAACAGGGAGCTGAATTATTTCTTTGCCCCAATGGCTCACCATACTGGAAAAATAAACATTATTTACGCCGCAAATTAGTGAGATCTAGAGTGAAAGAAACAGGCGTGCCTATGCTTTATCTCAATCAAGTTGGCGGGCAAGACGAGTTGGTATTTGATGGTGCATCTTTTGGTTATAACGCTCGTGGAAAACTAGCCTTTGAAGGCGAATCTTTCAAAGAAGATTTTATTGTAACAGACTGGCAAAAAGAAAAAGATGGCTGGCATTTTGAAAAGGGTCGCAATATTGCACTAGTTTCAATAGATGAAGCGCCTTGGCGAGCTTGTGTTTTGGGTTTGCGAGATTATTTACATAAAAATGGTTTTAAGCAAGTTGTGCTAGGGCTTTCGGGAGGTATAGATTCAGCGCTGGTTGCTGCCATTGCGGTTGATGCGGTGGGAGAAAAAAATGTGCATTGCGTTATGATGCCATATAAATATACGTCAAGCGAAAGCCTAAAAGACGCAAAACAATGCGCCAAAAATCTTGGGGTTCGTTATGATATAATACCAATTTCAAATCCTGTTGAAGCGGCACTAGACGAGTTAAGTCCTATTTTTGAGGGTCTAAAAAAAGACGTAACAGAAGAAAATATCCAATCAAGAATGCGTGGCACAATTTTGATGGCGATTTCTAATAAATTAGGGGCAATGCTTTTAACAACTGGCAATAAATCTGAAATGGCGGTTGGCTACGCTACAATTTATGGTGATATGAATGGTGGTTTTAACCCAATAAAAGATATGACCAAACAACAAGTCTATCACTTTGCAAATTGGCGTAATGAAAATATGCCCGATGATGTTTTGGGCAAAAATGCTGAGATAATTCCACCCTCAATAATCAATAGAGCGCCAAGCGCTGAATTGGCTGAAGGGCAGTTAGATCAAGATAGCTTGCCCCCTTATGAAGTGCTTGATGCGATATTAGAAGCATTGGTCGAGCAAGAAATGTCTATTGCTCAAATTGTTGCTTTAGGTTATGAGCCAGAGCTGGTCAAAAAGATTGAAAAAATGATATATTTAGCCGAATATAAACGCAATCAATCAGCACCCGGTGTAAAATTAACAATAAAAGCCTTTGGGCGTGGGCGTAAATATCCCATAACAAATGGCTATCGTGATGAAAGCAAAGATAATGATTAAAGTCCGTTTCGCCCCGTCTCCAACAGGGCTAATCCATCTAGGAAATGCCAGACCTGCATTGCTTAATTATATGTTTGCCAAAAAAAATGATGGTCAATTTATTTTGCGCTTTGATGATACCGATAAAGAGCGCTCAAAAGAGAAATATGCAAATGCCATAAAACAAGATCTGTCTTGGCTTGGCATTGAGCCTGATTTAATAGTGCGTCAATCAGATAGATTTGCAAAATATGATGAAGCACGAGACAAGCTAATAAAGATGGGTAAGCTCTATCCATGTTATGAAACGGGTGATGAATTAGATAGAGCCCGCTCTCGTGCTAGAGCTATGGGGCGACCTCCAATTTACAACAGAGCGGCGCTTGAACTTAGCCAAGATGACATAAAAAAATATGAGGGCGAGGGGCGTAAACCCCATTGGCGCTATAGGCTAGATGCGAAACCAGTAACATTTGACGATTTAATTCGGGGCGAGCAAGTGGTCAATACGGCCTCCATGTCAGATCCTGTTCTCATTCGTGGCGATGGCTCGTATCTCTATACGCTACCATCAGTGGTTGACGATATTGACCTAGAAATTAGCCATATTATTCGTGGTGAAGATCACGTCAGTAATTCTGGCGTGCAAGTTGAAATCTTTGAAGCCTTGGGCGCAAAAGCACCAATTTTTGCGCATCATAATTTACTAACCGATGTTGAGGGCAAAGGGCTTTCAAAAAGGCTTGGCTCGCTCTCTTTATCTTCATTAAGAGAGCAGGGATATGAAGCAATCGCCGTTGCCACAATGGCAACCCTAACTGGTACTTCTGTTGCGATAGAGCCGCTTAAAGATTTAGATGAATTGGCAGAAAAGTTTGATTTTTCAATTATTTCAAGAGGGCCAGCTCGCTATGACGAAAGCGAACTTGATAGTTTGAACGCTAGAATTTTGCATAATATGTCTTATGATAGTGCAAAATCTCGACTTGAAAACTATGAATTAGAGGGTGAGGCGCTTTGGTTGGCACTACGAGAGAATTTACATAAGTTTTCTGATATTAAAGATTTAGCAAAGCTTGTTACAGGCCCCGTTGAGCCAATTATTGCTCCTGAGGATAAAGAGTTTATAGAACTTGCAGCAAAAAAGCTGCCTAGTGAGCCTTATGATGAAACTAGTTGGGGGCAATGGACATCAAGCCTTAAAAACCTAAGCGATAGAAAGGGCAAGAGCTTATTCATGCCTCTTCGTTTAGCGCTTACAGGGCTTGAACATGGCCCCGAGCTCAAACTCCTTCTTCCCCTAATTGGGCGTAAGGAGTGTCTGGCCCGACTATCCTGATATTCTTGCCATTTAGAGTAAAACTTCTTAGTGGCTCATTGTCTTTTTGAGTAGCTGATAATCGCATTTCTGGCGCTTCTTCTCCCTCTTGCAAAGGACGAGGAATTGGAAGTGGGATAGTAATAGCAGCATGAGCAACAACCACTTCTTGTGTTTGGCGAGGATCACGAAGAGGTAAAGGGAAACTAATATCATTAAAATTTATCATTATACGAGATGTCTCGCCTTCTTTAGCTGCAACTAATTGCATAGATCCAAAATTTACATTTCGCTTAATAGCGCAAGATTGAACATATTCATTGCGATAGCGAAAAGCGTTTGGTGTTGATGTGTACGGCTTGCCAGAAATTGAAATCATATCTTCAGCTCTCTCACCCGGATTGCGGTGATAAAATAATTCAACATCAGCGCCTTTTGCCTCTCTTTTACATTGCCTAGCATCATCTGGAAGATATTCCTCTGTTGTGGAGAAGCTTATTGGCCAAAAATATCCATCGCATGAGCGCGCACAAACCGTACGAACGGTTGAGAGGTTAGTGGTAGTTTCAAAATCATCTGCTTGAATTTCATTTCCATTATTTCCAAATAATATATCAAAAAGCGATCTTGTAGGTTGATTATTTCGTTGCACACTAGCGCTTGAGCGAGAATTATTATTTTGATTGCTGCATCCACGAGAAGCAATTTGTTGCAAAACTTGTTGTCTTTGCTCTGCTACCATTTGCCCTGTTCCAACAGAGTTTTTTAGTTTTTCAACATTTGAGCGACCCTTTAGGATTTTTCTTGCAACAATGCGGCAAGCTCCAGAAAGCTTTTGCTTTGCATTAATTTGCGCTTGGCAGCCACCACGAACAAATTTGCTTTCTTGTTGTTTCAAATCCTTAGTTGCAGCTTGCAGCGTTGCATTATTCTTTTTATATGTTCGATAATCTCGATTTCTATCAAGTGAGCGCAAGGTTTGAGTGAGTTTAGAGCATGAATTAGATTGAGCAAAAGCAATATTGCCTTGCGAAAGCAATGAAGTGCTAACAGCTAAAAAAACAACCAGTTTAAGTCCTGATATGGTTTTCACTAAAATGCCTCTTATTTTTGAGTAAACTCTATTAGAATCAAACTCTATTATCATTATTATAGAACAAAATTATTATTGTTTTTCTTTATTGCAATAAAACTTGAATATTGTGTGTCTAATCGTGTTTTTTAATTTTTGCTTGCTTTTATTTTTTAACAAAGCCAAACTAGACGCATGAGACACCTGAGCCAAATTTGCATTATTACCTGCATTATTATTCGCTAAATCTGTTAGCGGCGCGGTTTTTCCTTTTCTTTGAACATATCCGAGCCTGCTAATGCTAGACCAGTATTTTTGAGGCATAAATGACCATTGATAGTAAAATAAAAATCAAACTTTATAACACGCTTAGCCGTAAGAAGCAGGATTTTGTCCCAATAAAAGCGGATAATGTGCGCCTATATGTCTGTGGGCCAACGGTTTATGATTATGCACATATCGGCAATGCAAGGCCAGTAATTGTGTTTGATGTGTTATTTCGCCTGTTGCGCCATGTCTATGGGCAAGATCATGTTACTTATGTGCGTAATATCACCGATGTTGATGACAAGATAAATGCTCGTGCCGCACAAGATTATCCAAGTTTAGAATTAAATGAAGCGATAAAAAGAGTAACGCAAAAAACCACAGATCAATTCCATAAAGATGTAAAGGCGCTTTTGTGCTTAGAGCCAAATTTTGAGCCAAGAGCTACCGATCATATTGCTGGTATGATAGAAATGATTGAGACTTTGTTAGAAAAAAACCACGCCTATCAGGCTGAGGGCGAGGTGCTTTTTGATATAAGTTCAATGGAAAATTATGGTGCTTTATCCAATAGAAAATTAGATGAGCAAAAGGCTGGCGCACGTATTAAAGTTGACGAACATAAAAAAAATGCTGGCGATTTTGTGTTATGGAAACTTTCAAGCGAAAACGAGCCAGGTTGGCAAAGCTCATGGGGCAGGGGGCGACCAGGGTGGCATCTTGAATGTTCGGTTATGAGCGAGGCATTGCTTGGTAAACAATTTGATATTCATGGTGGCGGCTTGGATTTAATTTTCCCGCATCACGAAAATGAAATTGCGCAATCTTGCTGTGCGCATGATAATGATAAAATGGCAAACTATTGGCTTCATAACGGGTTTTTGCAAGTTGAAGGCAAAAAAATGTCTAAATCTGAGGGCAATTTTATCACCATAAATGAATTGCTTGAAAGCAATAAGTTTGGTGGTAAAAAATGGTCAGGTGATGTTCTGCGCCTGGCAATGTTAATGACCAATTATAAAGAGCCGATAGATTTTTGTGTTGCTAGATTAGAAGAAGCTGAAAAAATCTTAAGCAAATGGAAAAACACAATTCTTGATTTAGGATTAGTTTTCAATAAGGAAAATCAAAAAGAAATTGAAGAACTAGGCCCTTGTTCAAAACTGCTCTATGCGCTTGTTGATGACATGAATATGTCAGGCGTAATTTCACATCTGCACCGCCATGCATCGGGTAAGAAACTCCATAATGCCAATCGTTTGTTCGGCTCGTTGCAATTGCTCGGCTTGGTGAGCTTTGCAACCATGCAACAATTCCAACAGGCAAAAGAAAAGCAAAATCAAGATGTTGATATAGTTTCGATTGAAAAGCAAATTTCCTTGAGACTTCAGGCGCTTAGTGAGAAAAATTGGCAAGAGGCTGATATTATCCGCAATGAATTAGCGACGGCTGGAATTTCTCTTAAAGATGGCAAAGATGAAAAAACTGGCGAACGTATAACTTCTTGGGAGATCAAAAAATGACCGATAAAACTAACAAAAACAATATAAATGATAAAAATAAAATACCAAGATGGCTAATTTATACCTTTGTTGCCAAAATAATCTTGGTGTCGCTGATTACAATAATTGTAGTTTTTATTGCGTTGAAATAATTATAACTTCAGATGGAAAATAAAATGAAGAAACAAAAATTATATCTATTTGACACCACCCTACGTGATGGTGCGCAAACCACTGGAATTGAATTTTCGCTTGAGGATAAAATTTCTATCACTTCTTTGCTTGAAGAATTAGGGGTTGATTATATTGAGGGCGGATATCCGGGTGCAAATATTGTTGATGATAAGTTTTTTAGCAAAAAACGCACCAAGCAAGCAATTTTCACGGCCTTTGGCATGACAAAAAGAGCAGGGCGCTCAATAGAAAATGATGTCGGCATTAAAGCTCTATTAGAAGCAAAGTCTGACGCGATTTGCTTTGTTGCAAAAGCATGGGATAAGCAAGTTGAGCAAGCACTTGGCATTAGCCTTGAAGAAAATCTAGTGTCGATTGAGCAATCAATCAAAGCAACGATTAATGCAGGTAAAGAAGCCATGCTAGATTGCGAGCATTTTTTTGATGGCTATAAGGCAAACCCAACTTATGCAAAATCATGCATAAAACGGGCACTTG
>JAKISM010000063.1 GCA_021648585.1 Devosiaceae bacterium
AGCAAAACTTGCGTGAAGTTGTGGCGTTTCCAATGAACCAGCAAGCGCAAGACTTGCTGATGAATGCACCCTCAAGTGTAAGTGCCAGTCAGTTGCGTGAGTTACATTTGCGTTTGAATTTGGATAGCTAAAGAATCTATAAAATTAGCACGCTGTTAAGTACTCATTGATAGGTTCTAAGTAAAGTTGAATGCTTAAGGATCTAATCGTGTGAAATCATTTTTTTCGAAGTTTGTACTGTTGTTTGGTGCTTTATTGGCATTTGCTCCAGTTCTTGGCGTAGATCTTTTTCTAGATGCTTATATTCGTTCTGGATCTGATACGCGTTATCAGGACAGTGTGAATACCCTTAATAATACAAGTTTAAATGCGCTTAATGGCGCTCTTGTTGCTATTAAAAAGGTGAGTAATGAAAGCCCTTCTCTATGCACGCCAACTTTTATTGCTAATGTTAAGAAACAGCTAATTGCAAATCATATGCTTGCACAAATGGTAGTTGAAAACTCAGATAGGGTCCAATATTGCGATGGCTTTGGTGGTGAAACAAAATACTCAGTTCTATCCAATGAATTGCCAATTTCTAAAAATTCTGGAACAATTAGCATTGTAAAAATTGAAAATATTGACGAGCCATTTATAAAAGTTTCTTATGCCATTAGCAATAAAAAAATAATATCTGCTTTTGTTCATGTTAGTTCAGATCTTTCAAAAATTTTACCAAGCAATATTGCTTCAGCTGCTTATTTAAGCGTCCGCTTATCAGATGGAACAAATATAATCTCTTCAGGAAATCTTTTGGATAATAAGAATATCTATACCACAGTGAAAGATCATTCTAATATTACCGTTACTTCCAACAATAATTCACACCTTATTCACTCTACACTGATCATACCCTTTAACACCGTTCGTGCTGGATTTGCTGGCCTTTATACCGTACTCACAATTGTTGCTTTAGTGCTAGGGCTTGGTGTATTAATGCTGGTTATTTATATTTTTCGCAATACTAATTTTAATACATTCGATTTAGAGAAAGCGATTACAAAGGGTGAGTTTCAGCCTTATTACCAACCAGTTGTAAATTTGAAAACAGGGCAATTACTTGGTTGTGAGGTGCTGGTTCGTTGGGTCAAAAAAGATGGAACAGTTCTTTCTCCCGGATTTTTTATAGATTTAGCTGAAAGCTCTGGCCTTGCCGTGCCAATGACAATAAAATTGATGGAGCAAGTTCGTGAAGACCTTAGTGAGTTAAGTAAACAGCAACCAGAATTAAAGATAGGTATAAATCTATTTGAGGGACACTTTAGAAATAGTATTATAGTTGATGATGTTAAGGCAATTTTCTCTGATTCTAATGTTTTGTTCAGCCAATTAGTTTTTGAAATAACTGAACGTCGCCCTTTAACAAACCAAATAGCAGTAGATGCTGTTGTTGGTGGATTACAAGCTTTGGGTTGTAAGCTTGCTTTAGATGATGCTGGTACAGGCTATTCAAACTTAGCTTATATGGAAAGGCTTGGCGTTGATATTATTAAAATAGATAGAGTTTTTGTAAATATGATAGGCAATGGCACATCAAATGTTCCAATACTTGATGGTTTAATATCTATGGCATTTGATTTGGATGCAGAAATTATTGCCGAAGGGATTGAAACTGAAGATCAAGCCGTATATTTACGGGCACGTGGTGTGGTGCAAGCGCAAGGGTTCTTATTTGCTCCTGCTCTAAAGAAAGATACATATATTGAACTTGCTCAGCAAATGAACAAGCCAGCAAAACCAAAATTGGCGAAAGTAGAAGATAATATAAAAACTAGCAAAAAAGCTGCTTAATTTTTATTTTTTCTTCTAATTCATGAAATTACTAACATCTAAATGACTTATCTTTGTACTCTTAAACAAAAACTTTTGTGTTGGAGGCATATCTAAGTTATAAAATGGTGAGGAAATAATTTAAACAAATTATCAATGGAGAGATATGTGTCAAATAATGAAGAAGACAAAAATAACGCAATGCGAGAAGCGGCGTTACATTTCCATCAATTCCCAAAACCCGGTAAAATTGAAATTGCCCCCATTAAGCCATTAGGCAATCAACGTGATCTTGCGCTTGCATATTCACCCGGAGTTGCCGCTCCATGTGAAGAAATTGCCAAAGACCCTGAAACAGCTGCCCTATATACTTCTCGTGCCAACCTAGTTGCAGTGATAACTAATGGCACAGCAGTGCTTGGCTTAGGCTCTATTGGGGCGCTTGCCTCAAAACCAGTTATGGAGGGCAAAGCAGTTCTTTTCAAAAAATTTGCTGGCATTGACGCTATGGATATTGAAATTGATGAGTTAGATCCTCAAAAATTTATTGATATTGTTAGACCGTTAGAACCAACATTTGGCGGAATAAATCTAGAAGATATTAAAGCTCCTGAATGTTTTGAAATAGAAGAGCAGTTGCGCTCACAAATGAATATTCCAGTATTTCACGACGATCAGCACGGAACAGCCATCATTGTTGCAGCAGCCGTTCTTAATGGATTGAAATTAGCTAATAAGAAACTTGAGACAGTTAAAATTTGCACATCTGGTGCAGGAGCTGCGGCCATTGCATGCCTTAATCTGTTAATTTCTCTTGGTGCAAAACGTGAGAATATTTGGGTCGCCGATAGAGATGGCTTGGTAACTACAACTCGCAAAGGCGCTAAAGATAAATGGCGTGATGTTTTTGCACAAAAAACTGACGCTACAACTTTAGCTGAAGTTTTACCGGGAGCTGATATTTTTATCGGGCTTAGCGCAGCAGGGGTTCTTAAGCCTGAAATGCTAAAGGAAATGGCAAAAAACCCGCTAATTATGGCTCTAGCAAACCCAACACCAGAAATAATGCCAGAATTGGCGCTAGAAGTGCGCCCAGATGCTATGGTTTGCACAGGGCGCTCTGATTATCCAAATCAGGTGAATAATGTTCTTTGCTTTCCATTTTTGTTTCGTGGTGCGCTTGATGTTGGTGCAACAGCAATAAATGAAGATATGAAAATGGCTGCAGTTGAAGCCATTGCACAATTAGCGCATGATCCAGCTCTTGAAGCCTCAAATACCGCAGATGGCTCAACATTTGGAGCAAATTACCTAATTCCTAATCCATTTGATCAAAGGCTTATTCTTAGGATTGCGCCAGCTGTTGCCAAAGCTGCAATGGATAGCGGTGTTGCGAAGCGCCCAATAAAAGATTTTAAGGTCTATCAAGATAGTCTAAATCGTTTTGTTTTTCGATCTGGCATGGTAATGAAGCCAATTATTGATCAGGCAAAAGATAAGGGACAGCGTATTGTTTTTTCAGATGGAGAAGATGAGCGTGTTTTGCGTGCCACTCAGGTTATTCTTGAGGATAGTATAGCAAAGCCAATTCTTATTGGTCGCCCAGAAGTGATTGCTCAACGGATTGAGCGTTTTGGCTTAACATTGAAACCTGATGTTGATTTTGAAATTATAAACCCTGAAAAAGATGCTCGATATCGTGAGTATGTGTCTGAGTTTCATGGTTTAGTTGGCCGTATGGGAGTAACTCCTGAAACTGCAAGAACGATTGTTCGCACAAATACTACAGTAATTGCGGCTCTTGCCGTAAAACGTGGTGATGCAGATGGTATGATATGCGGGTTACAAGGGCGCTATATCAAGCATGTTCGTGATATTAAGTCGATAATAGGTATGCTTGATAATGTTAGTGATGTTTCTGCTCTTTCGATGTTGATTATGCCAAAGGGTGTGTTTTTCTTGGCAGATACTCACGTAACTGTTAATCCGTCTGCTGATGAGATTGTTGAAATTGCGCTTGAGGCTCGTGATCACTTAAGGAGGTTTAATATTGAAGCTAGAGCATCATTGCTTTCATTTTCAAATTTTGGCTCTCGTGATAGCGAAAGCTCACAAAAAATGCGATCAGCATATAAAAAGCTCAAAGAGATAGCTCCAGATTTAATCATTGAAGGTGAGATGCAAGGGGATTTGGCTCTTAATGAAGAATTGCGTGAGCGTTATACTGGGCAATCTATCCTAAAAGGGCCCGCAAATCTTTTGATTTTCCCAAATCTTGATAGTGCAAATCTTTCTATGACACTTCTAAAAGAAGTTACAAAATCACTATTAGTTGGACCAATCTTAATGGGAACGTGCAAACCAGCGCATATTCTTGTGCCATCAGCAACTTCTCGTGGGGTTGTTAATGCAGCCGCAATTGCAGCCACTCAGGCATTAACCCAAAAGAGCTAGTTAACTACTGGAAAGCAGTTTCAGCAAATGAGCGAAGTTTACGTGAGTGAATTTTCTCTGCTGGCTGCTCTCTAAGTATTTCCATAGCCTTGAGGCCAATTAGCAAATGTCTCTTTACTTGAGTTGAGTAAAATTCTGACGCCATGCCCGGTAATTTAATTTCACCATGTAGCGGTTTATCTGAAACGCATAATAAAGTTCCATAGGGCACACGAAAGCGAAAACCATTAGCGGCGATTGTTGCGCTTTCCATATCAAGCGCAATGGCTCTTGATTGGCTCAAACGTCTAGTAACCTCAATTTGATCTCGTAACTCCCAGTTACGGTTATCAAATGTCGCAACAGTTCCCGTTCTCATAACTCGCTTCATTTCTAACCCTTCAAGTTGGGTTATTTCCGCAACGGCTTGCTCTAAGGCAACTTGCACTTCAGCTAGAGCTGGAATTGGTACCGATAACGGTAGATCAGCATCTAATACGTGATCTTCCCTTACATAGGCGTGCGCTAGGACATAATCTCCAAGTTCTTGAGTGCTACGAAGGCCAGCACAATGACCAAGCATAAGCCAAGCGTGAGGGCGTAAAACTGCAATATGATCAGTAATGGTCTTGGCGTTTGAAGGGCCAACTCCAATATTGACCATAGTAATCCCACGCTTCTTGCCAGTTGTAAGGTGATAGGCTGGCATTTGCGGGTTACGAGGCGGTGCTTTACCAGAAGTTCCACCTCCCAAACGTTTATTTAAGGTGATAACATTTCCGGGCTCAACAAAACTGTCATAATCTTCATGTCCGTCTGCCATATATTGTTTTGCAATGCGGCAAAACTCATCAATATAAAACGCATAATTTGTGAAAATTACAAAGTTTTGAAAAGAATTTGGAGCGGTAGCCGTGTAATGAGCTAGGCGATGTAGTGAATAATCAATGCGAGGAGCTAGAAAAGCTGATAAAGGAAACGCTTCGCCTTTTTGTGTTATATGTGTGCCGTTCACGATTTCATCATCGGTATTG
This sequence comes from Devosiaceae bacterium, assembly GCA_021648585.1. GTDB lineage: Bacteria > Pseudomonadota > Alphaproteobacteria > Rhizobiales > Devosiaceae > S141-66. The sequence continues at coordinate 5,280 of JAKISM010000063.1, forward strand.
TTCAAATCGGGCACATCAAACAGATCACGCAGTGGTATTTTTATATTAGAAATAGCCGCAACATCGATATTTTGTGAAGCGTCTAGCACATAATGCAATGGAATTGGAGTATCCGATTCGCTTATTTCTATTGTGCCGCCATTATTTTTTAATATTAAAGAAAATTGCTCGAGCAAGTAATATTTGAAAAAATCAGGATCAGTTAAAGTTGTCTTATAAGTACCCGGACTATGTAAGAACCCATAAGGCAAACGAGAATCAACTTTTTTATGAGTATCAGAAACAACTTCAACCTGTGGGTAAGTGGCACGGACCTTACCCTTTGGAATTTCGCCTTTAGTCAAGCTGATTAATTGATCACGTATAAAATTCTTGTTACGCAAATAAATTTTTTGCACATATTCCCAAGCTTTAACGGGATCACTAAAGGATTTCTTTTTAATTTGGGGGGGGTAAATTATTTTCATCTAACAAGAATGACAGGTAAAAACATAAATGGCAACAAATTTGAATATATAGAAAACTATCACATTGTTGTGAGCCCCCTTTTTTTGCCAATATTTATACCTATCTCAAACATGTACCTAAATTCTTGTGTTGTCCCATGCAAGGATTAGGTAAAACACAACTGCCAATCCCCCCTAAGCCCTCAAAAGGGTGGCAGGATGTTTATGGATCGCAAGGAAATCCTTGCGATCCATTTTTATATTCCAGAAATCATATTGAATAGCTATTTATAAGCCTGAAAGAAAAATACAATAACTAACACAACACCATAAATAATAATGCTAGAGCGCAAAATTTTAGCAGGGATTAAATGAGCGAATTTAGCTGCAATATATCCTCCAATTAGAGTGCCAACAAAAGCGATTAATCCTTCTTGCCAAGCGATTGAATCTGACCAGACAAATCTTATCACGGCAATGAATGCAACAATCGCTGAAAGAAGTAATTTTAATCCATTCATTGAATGAATATCTTTCATGCCAGCAAGGGCAAAAAACGCAAGCAAAATAATACCTAAGCCAGCATTAAAAAACCCACCATATAGACAAATTAAAGTAAGTAATATTAGTAGGATAATATATGCAAAAAGACTTGAGTTTTTTGTTTTGCTTGAACTTGAAGAAATCCACGAATTAATTTTGTTGCCAAAGGCAAACAAGAAAACCGCCAGCGCCATTAAATATGGCACTACAATGCTAAATTGTGCGTCTGTTACCCTAAGTAAAAGCTCAGCCCCAAGAAACCCACCAATTAAGGCAACGCTAATATAGGGAACTAGCATTGCTTTATGCTTTTTTATATCAGACCAAAAACCAATAGCGCCGCTAATATATCCGGGTAAAGAGGCAAATGTATTAGTTGCATTGGCCATAACTGGCGGCACTCCAGCAAGCAATAATGCTGGAAATAAAATAAATGAGCCACCCCCAGCAAGTGAGTTTATCGCTCCAGCCAATATTCCAGCACCTAGTAAAAGTATAATTTCCATATTTCCCTCAATAAAACATATCAAATATAGAACTTATGTTGGCTTATTTGTCCAATTAAAATCTATTATGCTGTCATAATAATTATGTTCTTTCAATTTTCGTTGAAATACTCTATATTAGAAATAACTAATATGCATTTCGCAAACGAGGTAAAAATGACCAAACAGACAAAACCTATCGAATTATATTATTTTCCAACTCCAAATGGTTTCAAAATCTCAATCATGTTAGAAGAATTGGGCGTGCCTTATAATATGAATATGGTAGATATTGGCGCTGGTGAGCAGTTTGAAGAAAAATTTCTAACTATTTCGCCCAATAATAAAATCCCAGCTATTGTTGATCCTGAAGGGCCTGATGGTAAGCCAGTTTCGGTGTTTGAATCTGGCGCTATTCTAAAATATCTTGGGCAAAAATTTAACAAGTTCTACCCAACCGATAAGCGTAAGCAGATACAAGTTGATGAATGGCTGATGTGGCAAATGGGCGGATTTGGGCCAATGCTCGGACAAAATCACCATTTCGCAATCTACGCTCCAGAAAAAATAGACTATGCCATTAAGCGCTATATTGATGAAACGCACCGCCTATATAAAGTGCTAAATAAACAATTAGAGGGCAAAGATTATATTATAGGTGAATATACAATAGTTGATATTGCGACAATCGGTTGGGCTACCCTATATGAAAGACAGGGCATAAATATTAGCGATTTCCCTAATGTAAAAAATTGGATTAAGCGCATGAAATCTCGCAAAGCAGTGGTTTCTGGTTTGGTTTTGGGAAAAGAAGAGCGAAAAAAATTTAATCTCGCCAAGAATGAAAAAGCAAAATCGGTTTTGTTTAATCAGCGTTAGGCTTTACAATTCAATAAGTGAATTCTCTCGAACGTCAAAAATCTTGCTATTTTCCATATATGTTGGTGAAATCATATCAATTAGGGCAGGGGCTATCTCGCTTGGGTGGGGTAGTGTTTTTGGGTCTTCTCCGGGCATAGCCTTTGCTCGCATGGCGGTTCTTACAGCACCGGGATAAAATATATTGACCTTTACATTGGTATTAGACATTTCATTTGCATAAGATTTTGCTAGAGCGTTAAGTGCTGCTTTTGAGGTTGCGTAAAGTCCCCAATATGGCTTGCAACTTTTGGCAGAACTTGAAGATACAAAAACTACACGTCCAGCTTCAGATTTACGTAATAATAAATCCATTGAGCGAAGAAGGCGATAATTTGCTCCGACATTAATCGCCATTACTTTATCAAAATCTTTTGGTGAAATATGGGGAACTGGTGTTAATGTGCCAAGTATTCCTGCATTGCCGATGAGCGCATCAAGCTTGCCCCAACGCTCAAATATCTGCGCTCCTAAACGATCAATCGCATCAAAATTTGCTAAATCAAAAGGCACAAGAGTGGCAGTTGCGCCTAATTCATTAATTTCATCATCAAGCTCTTCAAGTGCGCCTTTTGTGCGGGCAGTTGCGATAATATGTGCGCCACGTTTAGCAGCCTCAAGCGCTGCCGCCTTGCCAATCCCTCGTGATGCGCCAGTTATTAGGACGATTTTTCCTAGCAATTCTTGATTATCTGACATTATACAGCTTCTTTAAACAAAGATATTTTATGAATAGATATGCCATTTTTCCCTGCAAGATCTGTTAGATTAGTTGGATAATCTCCAGTGAAATAATGGTCAGTAAATTGCGGTGAATGATTATTGCGTTTTTCACCGCATACCGCATCATAAAGCCCATCAATGGAGAGAAATTCAAGAGAATCTACATTGATATATTGGCGCATGGCTTCAAGGTTATTATATTGGTTTGCTAATAATTTTTCTGGGTCTGGCGTGTCAATGCCATAATAATCTGAATGAAAAATCATAGGGCAAGCTACACGCAAATGAACTTCCTTTGCGCCAGCATCTCGCATCATTTGCACTATTTTTAGAGAAGTAGTGCCACGTACAATAGAATCATCAATTAAAACCACACGCTTATTTTCAATTTGCGAACGGTTAGCCGAATGTTTTAATTTAACGCCAAATGCTCTAATTTGTTGTGAAGGTTCAATAAAGGTGCGCCCCACATAATGATTACGAATAATACCATATTCAAATGGAATGTTACTAGCTTGAGAAAATCCAATCGCCGCAGGTGTGCCACCGTCGGGAATAGGCACAATTACATCCGCCTCTATTGGAGCTTCTTTTGCTAAGTTTTCGCCCATTTTTTTACGCACGCTATAAACAGAACGTCCAGCAACTGTTGAATCAGGACGAGCAAAATAAACATATTCAAACAAACAAATGCGCTCTGGTTTTTTTTCAAACGGTTTTTCGGATCTAACTTTAATAGTACCATCTTTTTGTTTTTCGCAAATAATCACCTCACCATTTTCAACATCACGAATAAAACGTGCGCCAATTATATCAAGTGCGCATGTCTCAGATGCAAAAATTGGCTTGCCATCAAGTTCACCATAAACAAGTGGGCGTATGCCAAATGGATCACGTGCAGCTATTAATTTTGATCGGGTCATGGCAACCAAAGAATAAGCACCCTCTAATTGCTTAAGAGCTTCAATAAGGCGATGGGGAGCATTGCCAACTTTAGATTTTGCTAACAGATGTAATATAACTTCTGTATCAGACGTGGTTTGGCAAATAGCACCATTGGCAATTAAGCTCGATCGTAAAGTCTGCCCGTTTGTGATGTTTCCATTGTGCGCAATAGCAATGCCACCAACTTCAAGCTCAGCAAAAAGCGGTTGCACATTACTAAGAACATTATCACCAGTTGTTGAGTATCGTACATGCCCCATAGCTGCTTTGCCGGGTAGATTTGCTAATGTCGTAGGGTCTGTAAAATGATCGCCCACAAGACCCATGCGCTTTTCTGAATGAAATTGAGTTCCATCAAAACTTACAATGCCAGCGCTTTCTTGCCCTCGATGTTGCAAAGCGTGCAACCCTAAAGCGGTTAAAGCAGAAGCATCTGAATGCCCTAAAATTCCAAACACTCCGCATTCTTCACGCAGATTGTCATTATCAAGATAATCTCTCATAAGAGTAACTTTCTCTAACTTAGAGGAACTTCACCTTCGTCAGTGCCGTCAACATTAGGGGTTTCTTGATTAGGGCTCTCTTGTGGCACAGCATCATCAGGTGCATCACCCTCGCCAAGAAAACTAGCAACAGATTGCTCTAGATCATCTGGTAGGGCACGAATAAGCCCATCGCCTAAAGAAATTAGCGGAGGAACTGATCGAGAATCTTTGATATATTTACTTTCGCTCATGCCACCCCACTGCAACCATTGCCCAAGCACCACCACAACAACACCAATTAAAACACCTCGAAGCCCGCCAAATACAAACCCTAATGTGCGATCTAGTGGCCCAGCTTTAGAATCAACAACAAAATCAGCTATTTTCATAGTGATAAGGTGTAATACGATAAGCGAGAGAATAAAGCTTACGATGATTGTTGCACCATCTGCTATAATTTCTTCTCTTATATAGCCTCGTGCAATTTCTGGCTTAAATTGCCACATCCAAACGGCAATTCCAGCAGAGCCTGCCCAAGTTGCAAGTGATAATACTTCTCGTGTAAGTCCTCGTGCAGTCGCTAAAATGGCCGAAATCAGCACAACTATAGCTAATGCTACATCAAAAGCTGTAAACATAAGAATTCCCTAAATAATTCATAACAATCTTTCCTTAACCTTAAAATTCTAATTAGCCAAGTACCTAACATGTATCTAGACAAGTATTTTAGTAGTATTTTTTAGCCGTCCTTAAAAGAGCCAATTTTACTAACTAATGCTAACAGATCAGCGAATTCGATCAATTTGATGGCAGAATTTGTTTTTTCAGAACTAAATTTTCCGCTATATGCGCTGGTAAATCCAAGTTTGGCAGCTTCTCTTAATCTTAATGCTGAATGTACGACTGCTCTAGTGCCGCCTGAGAGGCTAATTTCGCCAAAAAACACTGCCTCTTTTGGTAATACTCGATTTGTGAGCGAAGAAATAAGCGCCGCAGCTACCGCCATATCAGCGGCAGGCTCGCTAATTTTTAAGCCGCCTGCAACATTGAGATATATATCATTTGCGCCAATTTTTACCCCGCAATGGGTTTCAAGTACCGCTAAAATCATTGATAATCTTGAACTATCCCAGCCAACAACCGCTCGTCTTGGTGTGCCAAGCGGTGAGGGGGCAACTAATGCTTGAATTTCAACTAATAATGGCCTTGTACCCTCCATTCCAGCAAATACCGCACAACCAGTGGCGCTTTCATCACGCTGATCAAGGAACAGGGCAGAGGGGTTGCTAACCTCGCTAAGCCCCTTTTGGGTCATTTCAAACACACCAATTTCATCAGTTGCGCCATAGCGGTTTTTAACAGCACGTAAAATTCTATAGGTGTGAGATGCATCGCCTTCAAAATAAACTACTGCATCAACCATATGTTCAACAACACGAGGCCCTGCTATTTGCCCGTCTTTAGTTACATGGCCAACCAGCACAACTGCTGCTCCGCTTTTTTTGGCAAATCTAGTAAGTGCCTGAGCGCTGGTTCTAACTTGTGTCACAGTACCAGGAGCACTATCAACTCGCTCTGTCCATAATGTTTGAATAGAATCAATAATAACTAAATCGGCACCATTTTGATGTTCAAGAGTTGATAGGATTATCTCAACATTGGTTTCACTGGCTAATTTTACAGGGCTATCTGCTAGACCAAGTCTTTTGGCACGTAATTGCACTTGCGCAATAGCTTCTTCTCCAGAAATATAAATTACTGAATATCCTTTGTTGGCTAAAGCACTTGCCGCTTGTAATAATAAAGTGGATTTACCAATTCCGGGATCGCCACCAACCAACATTGTCGAGCCTTTAACAAACCCACCGCCGCTTACTCTGTCTAATTCTGCTAGGCCAGAAATTATACGCTCCGCATCTTCTGGCTTGCCGCTCAGTGAAGAAAGTTGTGCGGGTTTTCCTGAAGCCTTCGTGGCTTTTGGCCCAGAGCCAACTCCTGTATTTTGTAATTCCTCAATTATTGAATTCCATTCCCCGCACGCTTCGCAGCGCCCCGCCCATTGAGTAGAAATTGCAGCGCAGGATTGACAAATAAATGAAGAGCGGTTTTTCGGCATTTATTCTTGTCGCCGTTGGTCGCTAACGCTCCCGACCCCGACACCCCCGCCATTCTTGCTCTCGTTAGGCAAGATGTAAGAGCGCTTATATCGACCCTTTAGAGAGGTTAAAATCTCATAGCCAATCGTTCCTGCCAGATCTGCCTGATCATCAATAGATATGGTATTACCTAAAACCTCTACCATATCACCGGGTTTTGGCCCTAAACCATGTAATTGCGTGACATCAACAGCGATTAAATCCATTGAAACACGGCCAATTACAGGTAATATTTTATTATTGATAAGAATGCGTCCGCCATGCCTAGAAGTTGTGCCAGAAAGTGAGCGCAAGAAACCGTCAGCATATCCAAGTGCCAAAATAGCGATTTTGCTATTTCTATCAATAGTATAAGTTGCGCCATAACCAATAGTCTCACCAGCTTTTGCATCAAAAACCTGAAGAACGGGA
>JAKISM010000064.1 GCA_021648585.1 Devosiaceae bacterium
AAAAGTTAAAACCATTGCAAATAGCAATGAATTATCCATAGTTTTTTTAGCCTCAACATTGCGACCACCGCTTATATGGCGTGAAAGCTCTGGCAAAAGCACAACGCCAATAGCAATGCCAATTAGCCCTAGTGGAAGTTGATAAAGCCTATCGGCAAAATATAGATATGAAAGGGCTGAGCTGGCGCTTGAGGCGATAATTGTGCCGATAAAAATATTTATTTGTGTAATGCCGCCAGTGAAAATTGCAGGTATAGCTAGCAACCAAAATTTGCGAACATCGGGGTTTATTTTGGGGCGAGAAAATTTGGGCGAAAACCCTGTGCTTTTTACTGCCCAAAATACCAATATAAATTGTGCAATGCCGCCAATGAATATGCCTATCGCAAGCCATATGGCTGCAATTTGTGCGCCAGCCTCTACGCTAAACACAAGAAAAATTAAAATGATAACTAACACAATATTTAATAAAACTGGTGCAAAGGCGGCGGCTAAGAATTTACCCAAGCCATTTAATATGCCGCCATAGGCTGCCATTAAAGACATGGCGGCTAAATAAGGAAAACAAATACGTGCTAACAGAACTGTAAATTCAAATTTTTCTTTATCTGCGACAAAACCCGGTACAAAAATCGCCATTAATTGCGGCATAAAGATTTCAGCTAAAATAGTAATAATGAGTAAAAACACGGCTAGCCAAGAAATAATGTGTGAGGCAAATAGGCGTGCTTCCTCGTTGGTTTTTTCTTCTAATTTAGAGGCAAATAATGGAATGAAAGCCGAATTAAATGCCCCTTCTGCAAATAGTCTTCGAAATAGATTTGGAAAGCGAAATGCTGCAAAAAAAGCGTCGGCCACCATTCCCGTGCCAAGCACTAAGGCGATGAGTATATCACGCACAAAGCCCAAAATACGAGAGATAAGCGTCATGGCGCTTACGTTAAAAAAATTCTTATAAAGGCTCATAATTTACGATTTGGCTCCAATATTTCCAACAGCCTATCATGAATTTTAGCTTGTCGCCTGTCTTGTTCAATTTTAGCCCCCGTTAAATCGGTTACATAAAATACATCAACCGCCTTTTCGCCATAGGTTGAAATATGGGCTGAGCCAATAGTTAGATTAAGTTCAGATATTTCCATTGTTAAATCACGCAATAGACCTGTTCTGTCTAGTCCAGAAACTTCAAGCACCGTGAATTTATTTGATAGATTATTTGATATAAGCACTTCACCCGGTACTTTGAAGGGTTTTAGGCGGCGATTAAGGCGGGTGTTTTTAACTGGCTTTTTATCAAGATATCGTGTGCCCTCTAATAATTCTCTTACTGTTTCGACAATGCGATGAGCACGAATATTTTCATCTTCATCGCTTTGAAAGGCTCTACGTAATTGTAATGTATCAAGCGCTTGCCCATCTCGCATTAAAACAATTTGTGCGCCAACTATTGAGGCTTCTGCCATAGTGCAAGCTCCTGCAATCATGGTGAGGAGGCGAGGGTGATCGGCGGTATAAAAAGAAATTTCGGTGATTTGCTCAAATGATTTTACGTGAATAGTTCCAGAAAAAGCTTGTTTCTTTAGATCAGCATTTCTTATCATTTTGGCGTGTTTTAGTTGTAATTCAAGATCGGTGCGTAACCAATAGGGGCTATAATGGCGGTTTAGATATTTTTCAATTTCACTTGGCGACCAATTATCTAAATGCTCTGTAAGTGTCTGTTTGGCTTTTTCAACTCTATCGCCTTGCGAAATTTGTGAATGTCCACCAGATAATAATGGCTCTGTTGCATAATAAAGCGCACGTAAAAGCGAGCCTTTCCAGCCAGTCCAAACTCCGGGCCCTACGGCTCGAATATCACATGCGGTTAAAATCATAAGTAGTGCTAAGCGTGCTGGGCTTTGCACAATATCGGCAAAATTTTTGGCAGTGGTTGGATCTTGAATATCACGAGATTGCGCTATTTCACTCATTAAAAGATGATATTTAATTAGCCAACTAACGGTTTCAGTTTCAGCGGCACTTAAGCCTAATCTTTTGCAAAAGCGTTTTGCAATACGAGCGCCTGCTATTGAATGATCTTCTTTTCTACCCTTTGCAATATCGTGCAAAAATAGCGCAATATATAATAATTTTACATCATTAAGAGTTGGCAAAAGTTCGTGCGTTAGGGGCAATTCTTTTTTTAGTTCGCCATTTTCAATAGATGCCATAACGCCAACTGAGCGGATAAGATGTTCGTCCACTGTGAAATGATGATACATATTAAATTGCATAAGAGCGACGATTTTGCCAAATTCTGGTACAAAACGCCCAAGCACTCCGCTTTCATTCATGCGCCTTAAAGTGCGCTCAACTGAAACTGATGAAGTTAGAATTTCTAAAAAATATTGATTGGCTTGCTCATTGTTACGTAAATCAGAATTGATATATTTTAATGAGCGGGTGATATGTTTGAACGCTTCGGGGTGAAATAATAATTCCTCCCTTTCAACTAACCAAAATATCTTAATTAGGTTTATTGGGTTTTTTGCAAAAAGCTCTGTGTCCTTAACATTAATGCGCCCCCGCTCAATTATATAATCAGGCTCATTTTTTATTTGCTTATTATTTTTTATGCGTAAACCCTCAAGTGCTAAACTCAATATATTAGTTCTACTAGCGTGAGAAAATTCAAGCACCGAGCAAAAAACACGAGTTAAATCACCAACATCTTTTGCCGCTAAAAAATATCGTTTCATAAAACGCTCAACACCCAACATTCCTGCCCTATCAGAAAAACCCATACGTTGCGCAAGCTCTGGCTGCACATCAAAAGTAAGAGTTTCATCTGCACGATTGGTGAGGAAATGAAGATGGCAACGCACCGCCCAAAGGAAATTTTCTGAACGCTCAAACAATCTAAGCTCTGAGGCGCTAAACACGCCCTTTTTCACTAAATCGGCGTTGCTCTTTACTTGATAAAAATATTTGCCAATCCAAAAAAGCGTATTAAGATCTCTTAATCCACCCTTGCCCTCTTTAATATTTGGCTCAACAACATAGCGAGTATTGCCCATACGCTCATGGCGCAAATCACGCTCGTGCAATTTTGCGGCGATAAATTCAGGCCCAGTTTTGCTCATGATTTCTTTTTCAAAACGCTTAACAAGAGTTTCAAATAGCGCCTCATTGCCTGAAAGAAAACGAGCCTCAAGTGTTGCGGTGCGAATGGTCATATCAGTCTTTGCCATTTTTAGACATTCATCAAGAGAGCGCACTGCATGGCCAACTTTTTGACCAAGATCCCAAAGCATATAAAGTATATATTCAATTATTTGCTCATTACGTTTTTCTTGTTGCTCTGTTTGTTTTTCAGGCAATATGAATAATAGATCAATATCAGATCCGGGCGCTAATGTTGCACGTCCATAACCACCAACCGCTGCTATGCTTAGGGTGTTATTTTTTGTGCTATTATCAAGGGGAGGAAAAACATAATTGTTGGCAAAATTATGGGTTGCACGAATAATTTCGTCTTGTGCTAGACAGATATTTTTGGCGCATTTTTCACCCTTTTGGGTTTTTATAAGCTCGTCTTGTGCTGCTTTATGGGCATTTAATAGAGTTGATTTTATTAGATTAAAAAACATGGCTCTAGAATTTGAAGATGCAGCTGGTTGCTCGCCCAATTCTTCTAGCATTTGCGAAATTATATCATCTGCTAAAAGGGCGATAAAGCCAGTTTTTTTTACCCTATTATTTGTTGCCATCATACACTCTTTTTAATTCATAAAGCAATTCAACTGCTTTAAGAGGAGTTAACTCGTCTGGGCGCAAATTATCAAGCATTTCATCAATTTTGCTAATTTCATTTTGCTTGGTTTTGATTGAATGAGAAAATAAAGGCAATTCATCTAATATTAAACTAGCGCTTGAGCGGGGTTGCTTTTCTAATAGGCTTAAAACTTCTTTGGCACGTTGCAAGGTTTCTTGGGGGAGCCCTGCAAGCTTTGCTACTTGAATGCCATAAGAGCGATCGCTTGTGCCTTTGCTTACCTGATGTAAAAATACTAATTCTCCTCTATATTCACGAACGTTCATTGTGTGGTTTGAAGTGCGATCTAATATTTTTGCTAATGATGTTAATTCATGAAAATGAGTTGCAAATAATGCTCGTGAGCGATTGCGTTTATTTAGCGCTTCAGCAGTTGCCCATGCGATTGAGAGGCCATCAAAAGTTGAAGTGCCTCGACCAATTTCATCAAGAATAACTAATGAGCGTTTAGTTGCATAATTTAAGATAGCGGCAGTTTCAACCATTTCAACCATGAAGGTTGAGCGTCCCTTTGCAATATCATCAGATGCGCCAACTCGAGAAAACACCTTATCAACTATGCCAATATGCGCAGAATTTGCTGGAACAAAAGAGCCGATTTGCGCTAGGATAGCAATCAATGCATTTTGCCGTAAAAAGGTTGATTTGCCGCCCATATTAGGCCCAGTAACTAACCATAATTGCCCGCCATTTTCTTTTTCGTTTGCCCCACCTTCTCCTGAAAGATCGCAATCATTAATAATGAAATTCTCATTGACGTCTTTTAATGTTTGCTCAACAACTGGGTGGCGTGCGCCAATAATATTAAAGGCTAAAGAATTATCAATTTTGGGGCGACAATAATTTCTTTGGGCTGCTAATTTTGCAAGAGAAATGCTTAGGTCTAATTTGGCTAAAGCATCGCCTGATTTTTGCAAGATTTTACTTTTAGCAATAATTTCATTTCTTAAAGAGTTAAAAATATCAAGTTCAATTTTTAACGAATTAGCTTGCGCAAGAGAAATTTCGCTCTCAAGTTTTGCCAGATCAGAAGTTGTAAAACGCATAACATTGGCCATTGTCTGGCGATGAATAAAATTAGAATTAAACTCGTTCGATAATAATTTTTCACCCTGACTTATCGGCACTTCAATGAAATATCCAAGCACTCTATTATGCTTGATTTTAAGGTTTTTAATTTCTGTTTCTTGACTTAAATCCTGCTGGAGAGCGCTAATTATCGTGCGGCTTTTTGTGGTTAATTGGCGTTGCCTATCAAGTTCTTCATTATAATTTTGCCTTATAAAGCCACCATCTTTTTTATGAATTGGCGGCTCATCAATAAAGGCTAATGCAAGCTTTTGTCCTAGGCTTTTTGGCAATAGGTTAAGCGTAGAAATAATGTCCTTTATACCAGTAGGTAATTGTGATTTTTTAGATATTATTTCACTTAAAGAAGTTGCCTTTTCTATAGCTATGCCTAAATTTGCTAAATCCCTTGGGCCGCTACGATCAAGCGTTAGGCGGGTTAGTGCACGTGAAATATCAGGAATGGAGCGGATGTTTTTTTGTAATTCATCACGAAAGATATTATCAGAAAACAAGGTTTCAACCATATCAAGACGTTTATTTATGTCCTCTATATTTGTAAGTGGGGCTAATAATCGCCTTGTTAATAATCTTGAGCCAGCAGATGTTGAACATAGATCTATTACATCTCTTAAAGAGCCTTTTTGTAATCCCTGATTGGTGCTTATTAATTCAAGCGAATTTCTTGTTGCAACGTCAATAGACATTATGGTGTTAGAGTTTTTGCCTATTGGATTTCTTAGTGCTAGCTCATTAGTTTTTTGTGCATTTTCAATATAATTTATTAGTGCCCCAAGCGCTGAGTGAGTGGTGCGTGAAAGGAGGGATGCGTCATATTTCTCAAATGTTTGGTTTATTTTTTTTAGTGATAATTCACTATCAAAATATTTATGTTCAACAATGGTTATTTTATTTTCTAAATTATTTGGTAAGAAGGAGAGTTGTTTTATTTTATCAAGATTTTTTTGTGAGATGATTATTTCAGTTGCATTTATGAGCGATAATTCATCGCGTAATTGCTCACCCTTTATCTTTGTATGAAAAATCTCTCCTGTTGAAATATCCGCCCATGCAAGAGCTACTTCTGATTTTTCATGGCTGATAATTGCTAAGGAGCAAAGAAAATTATTGCTGTTGGTTGGCAATAATTCATCCTCAGTAATTGTGCCAGCACTAACAAGGCGCACCACATCTCGTTTTACAACTGATTTTGACCCTCGTTTTTTAGCTTCAATAGGGCTTTCCATTTGCTCGCAAACCGCAACTTTATGCCCAAGAGAAATTAGTTTTTTTAGATAATTATCTGAAGCATGAACCGGCACGCCGCACATAGGAATATCTTTATCTTTATGTTTGCCTCGCTTGGTTAAAACTATGCCAAGTGCACGTGATGCTATTTGAGCATCTTCAAAGAATAATTCATAAAAATCACCCATGCGATAGAATAATAAATAACCCGGATTGACAGCTTTTATTTCTAAAAATTGCGCTATCATGGGGGTTGGGCTATTGGTGTCTGGGGCTTTATAGGGCGCTTGTTTCATTGTGTGTTTATTGGTGCAATTATTGTTGATTGAACTTTCATAATAACACTATTGCAAAAATAGAATTATTCAACTGCTTAAGATAATATATTTTGCTATTTGAATTGTTTTGCTAGCGTGCTAAAGATTTTTTGTTGGTGCTAAGAATCATAATGATTTGAAGCGTAATAGGGAATATGGTGCGAATTACCCAAAAGGGGTTCAATTCCATGACTGCCCCCGCAACTGTAAGTGATGAGTTTTTCTAATATACCACTGGTTTTTCTGGGAAGGTTAGAAAGGCGAAAACAAGCAAGAGAGTTTGTTTGTTTAGATTTACAAGTCAGGAGACCTGCCAATTTGTTGGAGCGCTTTGCTGTTGTAGTATTGGCTCTTTTTTCTAACCGTCACACGGAGGGTGTTGTCATGATAAATACTACTACTAATATTCAGGTTCTTTCTATTTCCCAAAAGATAATTGCAGGCTCATTAGCGCTTTTTATTGGTCTATCGCTAATTTATGGCATTGGGCATTTTCAAAATATTATGCTGCATAATGGTGCGCATGATTTGCGCCATGCTGCTGGCTTTCCTTGCCACTAATTTTTTACATCTAATCTAAATATTGGAAATATTATGGAACTTTTTAAGCGAATTTTTTTCGCTGCAGTGCTTGCTGGTGCTGTGGCTGGTCTTGTGCAATCTGCAATTATGCAATGGCGAGTTGTGCCGCTAATTCTTGAAGCGGAACTTTATGAAATAAGTGAAGCTGATGCAATTATGCATGAAAGTGATGCAAGCCCTGCGCCGCCGCATAAGCATGAAATTGCTGAGCAAGAGTGGGAGCCGCAGAACGGTTTGGAGCGAACTCTTTATACCGTTCTGGCAACAGTGCTAATCAGCTTAGGTTTTGCGCTGGTTTTAGCAGCAATTTCAACTCTAGCCTCATTACAAATCACAACTCAAAATGGGCTTTTATGGGGGTTGGCTGGATTTTTAAGTTTTTCTCTTATGCCAGCAATAGGCTCGCCGCCAGAATTACCGGGTATGATTGCCGCTGAACTTGGCGCACGACAGGTTTGGTGGTGGGGAGTGGTAATTGCAACTGGTGCGGCAATTTTATTATTGGTAAAATACCCAAAACCTATTGTTTTAATAGTTGCTGTAGCTTTGTTTTTAGCGCCGCATATTATTGGCGCTCCACTACCGCCCAGCTTAGAATCAGATGTACCAGCATATTTGGCAAGTTCTTATGCTGCTAATGCCTTGTTCAGTGCCCTTATTTTTTGGTTATTGCTTGGTTGGCTTTATGGGTTTTTCTCACAGCGGTTTTTTAAAAATGCCTAGAGTGCGTGCAACAAGCTACCCGTCATTGCGAGGAGCAAAGCGACGAAGCAATCCAGAGATATTATGTGCAAATTTAAACGTTCTGGATTGCCACGCATCTAACGATGCTCGCAATGACAATGCTTCTATTCTGTCCTTCTATTCACAAAGCATAAGCAATAATAGGCAAATATCATGCATATATTAAGCGCACCATCAGCTGAAATACAGCAGGAGGGAGAAATAATTGATCTTGAGCAAAGCAAGGGCGATATTATTTTTGCTTCTTTTGCCGATAGTGAATTAGCGGCATTAGCCAGCGCAAGTGATAGGGCAGGGTTTGATGATATGCGTTTGGCAAATCTTGCTAACCTAAGTCATAATTGTTCCACTGATCTTTGGCTTGAAAAAACCGCTCAGCACGCAAAGCTCATTGTAATTCGCCTGCTTGGCTCAAGCGCTTATTGGCAATATGGGTTTAATCAGATTTGCGCTTTGGCGGCTAATAAAAATATCAAATTGGCTTTCTTATCGGGAGACGCTAATTTTGATGCAATATTGTTTGAACATTCAAATATTTCACTAGATAATTATAAATATTTGCAGCAGCTTTTTATTACTGGTGGGGCACAAAATATGGATTTGGCGCTTAAGGCATTTAGTGCTTTGGCTGCTAATAAAAATATAAAAAGAGATGAAATAAAGCCATTTGCTCGCTTTGGTTTTTGGCTTCCCAAAGAGGGTATGATTGAGTTTGAGCAATTAAAGACACTAAGCAAAAATGCAAATAATTTTGCCCCTATATTATTTTATCGGGCAGCGCTTGAGGGGGCTGGGACGGCGACGCTTGAGTTGTTAATTGAAGAGTTAAAAAAAGCTGATATCACGCCAATTCCAATTATTATTTCAACTCTTAAAGAGGGCGCTTGTATTCGTTTTGTGAAACAGGCGCTAAAGAACTTTCCCCCTGAAATAATATTAAATCTAACTGGCTTTGCGCTTAATATTGATGGTATTGATCCAAAACAAAATCCTTTTAGTAATATTGATGCACCAATCATTCAGCTTTTGCAAAGCTCTGCTTCAAAAGAAATTTGGCAGGAAAGTAAGCAGGGGCTAAGCGCTAAAGATTTAGCAATGCAAATAACTTTGCCAGAAATGGATGGGCGCATTGGTTGTTTGATTGTTGGGCATAAGGAAAAAGATTTTTGGCACAAAAGGACAGAGGTGCAATTATCGCTTTATGCGCCCAATGAGCAGGGCATTGGGCAGGTTATTGAGTTATGCAAAAATTATATTGTCTTGAGGAAAACTGCTGAGAATAAACGTAAAATCTGTATGGTGCTGGCTAATTATCCTATTCGTGATGGGCGTATCGCTAATGGTGTTGGTTATGATGCGCCGCAATCTAGTGTTGAGATTTTGTTGGCGTTGGAAGATGCTGGTTATTATTTGGGGGGAGGAGGTTTTTCTCTTGCCCCCACCCTGCCTGTCGGCATCCCTCCCCGCGAGGGGGAGGGGAAACCCAATTATAATGATGCGTCTTTATTCCCCTCCTCCTTGCGGGGAGGGGCTAGGGGTGGGGGTAAGAGCGGTAAAAGTTTCCCCAAAAACGGCAATCAGCTAATTGAGTTATTACAAAAAGGCCCAACAAACGCTAACCCCAAAAGAGGGACAAGCAGCGCAATATTATCGCTAAAAACATATCAAAACCTATTTGAAAAATTGCCAAAAGAAATCCAAGATGCAGTAAATAAGCGTTGGGGCGAGGCAAAGAGTGATATATTTATGCGCCAAGATGGCTTTCATTTACCTGTCTTAATTTTTGGCAATGTAGCAATTCTATTACAGCCCTCACGTGGTTATGATTTGGATATAAAGGCCAATTATCACGACCCTGATCTTGTGCCACCGCACATCTATATTGCTTGTTACCTATGGATAAAGCATATTTTTAATGCTAATGCGCTTATTCATAATGGCAAACATGGCAATTTAGAATGGTTGCCCGGTAAGGCCACTGGCCTTGATGTAAGCAGTTATCCATTGGCGCTTTGGGGCGCAGTGCCGCATTTTTATCCCTTTATTGTCAATGATCCCGGTGAGGGGACGCAAGCCAAAAGGCGCACGGGTGCGGTGATAATAGATCATCTTGTGCCACCCTTAACTAGGGCAGAAACCTATGGGCCATTAAAACATCTTGAGGCGTTGCTTGATGAATATTATCAAGCGCAGGGCTTGGATTTTAGGCGGATTGAATTGCTTAAAAAGCGCATTTTAGATTTCACTAAAGATAATAATCTTGATAAGGATTTAGCACTGCCGCAGGACGAAGAAAAGGCGCTTGGTGAAATAGATAATTATCTTTGTGAGTTAAAAGAAGCGCAAATTCGTGATGGGTTACATATTTTTGGACAAAGCCCAAAAGGTGATTTGGAGCGTGATTTAATCATTGCACTAGCTCGTGCGCCACGAGGTGAAAATCTAAAAGATGCTTCTCTTATAAGAGCTCTAAGCAATGATCTTAAATTGGGATTTGATCCATTAAGCGCAAAATTGGGCGAGGAATGGCAAGGGCCAAAGCCAGAAATATTAGAGGCGCTTTCTAAAGATATTTGGCGCACCAATGGCGACACTATTGAGCGGATTGAACTATTAGCTTCAAAGTTAATCTCAGGGCAAAAATTGCCAAAAGATTTTTTGCAAACAAAGGCGGTATTAAAAACTATTGAGGAGCTTATTCGCCCCTCTCTTAGCGCCTGCGGTAAAAATGAAATGCAGGCGCTTATTGATGGGTTGGACGGAAAGTTTATTATGCCCGGCTCTTCTGGTGCGCCAACTCGTGGGCGGCTTGATGTGTTGCCAACTGGGCGCAATTTTTATTCGATTGATAATCGTTCTGTGCCAACCAATGCGGCGTGGGAATTGGGGCAAAAATCGGCTGAAAATCTATTGCATAGACATTTTCATGATGAGGGCACGCATCTAAAATCTATTGCTTTAAGCGTGTGGGGCACTGCAAATATGCGCACAGGCGGCGATGATATTGCGCAGGCTTTGGCGCTAATTGGGGTAAGGCCAAAATGGGATAGTTCGTCGCTTCGAGTAAGTGGGTTTGAAATAATTCCTTTGGCAAAATTAGGTCGTCCTCGATGTGATGTAACACTTCGAATTTCAGGGTTTTTTCGAGATGCTTTCCCGCAACTTATTAACCTGTTTGATAGAGCAATTCGAGCGATTGGAGCACTTGATGAGCCGATAGAGCAAAACCCAATCGCTAGCATAATGCGCCAGGAGGCGCTTGAGCTAATGGCAGGTAAAATGAGCAAATCTGAGGCGGCGCTAAAAGCTGGACATAGAATTTTTGGCGCAAAACCGGGGGCATATGGAGCAGGATTGCAAGGATTAATTGATAGTGGAGAATGGGAAAGCAAACAAGATCTTGCAAAAGCCTTTGTCAATTTTTCTCAATATGCCTATGGCAATAAAGCGCAAGGCTTACCTGAAAAAGCGAACCTAAAAAGGCGCTTAAATAATATTGAAGCGGTGGTGCATAATCAGGATAATCGTGAGCATGATTTACTTGATAGTGATGATTATTATCAATTTGAGGGCGGTTTAATTGCAAGTGTTGAGGCGCAAAAGGGAGTAAAACCTCTTGCCTATCATAATGATCATTCTCGTCCTGAGCGCCCAATAATTAAAACTCTTGAAGAAGAAATCAGCTTTGTTATGCGATCACGTGTTACAAATCCAAAATGGATAAAGGGCGTAATGCGGCACGGCTATAAGGGGGCTTTTGAAATTGTTGCTTCAGTTGATTATATGTTTGCATTTGCTGCCACTACTGGAGCGGTAAAAACTCATCATTTTGATTTGGCCTTTGAGGCTTTTATAATGGATGAAAATGTGCGAGATTTTATCAAGGAAAATAATAAACACGCTTATGAAGAATTAAAAGCGAAATTTAATGAAGCGATTGAGCGAGGTTTTTGGCAGCCAAAATCTAATAGCATTTATGAATATTTATAAGGAAATAAAATGAGTGATAGAGTTAAAAAAACTGACCTTATGAGCGAAGAAGAACGTAATGTTTATCACGCCAAAAAAATGCTTAAGAAAAAACAAGCACGTGAAAAAATGCTTAAAACCAAGACTAAAGAAAAGGGTTTAATCATTGTTCATACGGGTAAGGGCAAAGGAAAATCTACCGCCGCTTTTGGCATGGTTTTTAGAGCGCTTGGGCATGGGTTTAATATTGGTATTGTGCAATTTGTTAAAGGAAAATGGGGGACAGGGGAGCGAGATATTTTAGAAAAATTTCCTGAGCAAGTAAGTATAAAAGCAATGGGCGAGGGTTTTACTTGGGAGACGCAAGATAGGGAGCGAGATATAAAGGCCGCACAATGCGCATGGCAGGAAGCAAAAAAAATGATTATGGACAAGCAATATAATATGGTGTTGCTTGATGAATTAAATATCGTTCTACGCTATGATTATATAGATATTAAAGATGTTATTGAGTTTTTGAAAAATAAGCCAAAAGATATTCATGTGATAATTACGGGGCGTAACGCCAAAGAGGAGCTAATTGAAATTGCTGATCTGGTTA
>JAKISM010000065.1 GCA_021648585.1 Devosiaceae bacterium
GTTGAAAAGGCCAAACAGATACTTACAGAGCATTTAGATAATTGGTCGCCAAGTGAAATTGAAAAATACCTAAACCGCCATTATAGTCCCTATTGGTTACGCACCGATCTTGAATTACAACTAAAACACGCAAAAATGATAAGAAATGCTGATCTAAAGAAACAAGCTTTTTCTGGGACTATTCACGTAAAATCATTTGAGCAAATCACCGAAATTTCTTTTTATACCGCCGATCACCCTCGCCTCCTCACCATGATTGCAGGCGCCTGCACTATGGCAGAGGCTTCAATAGTTGGTGCGCAAATTGTTTTAATGCGAGATGGGCAAGCGCTTGATACTTTACAATTACGTAGAGCTTTTCAAAGTGATGAAGATGAAAATATTCGTGCTCATCGCATTGTTGAAACGGTAAGAGAATTATTAGAGGGCACACGATATCTTGATAAAAAGCCAGTTAAAAATACCCGTCTTAACCGCCGCCTAAAACCTTTCAAAGTACCGGGTGAGGTGCTTATATCAAATAATCTATCAAATAAATTCACGGTGCTTGAGGTTTCAGGACTAGACAGAACAGGTCTATTGCGTGATTTAACAATGGAAATATCTGAACTTAATCTAACTATTGGTTCAGCCCATATTTCGACCTATGGCGAAAAGGCGGTTGATGTATTTTATGTAACCGATTTAACGGGAGCTAAAATTGAACAAGACAGGCGACAAGCTAAAATTCATGATAGGCTACTAGAAATATTGGAGCCAAATCGTAAATTATGAGCCTTTATAAAAACTTTTTCAACGTAAGCGCCATGACGCTTATATCTCGTGTTTTGGGCTTTGTGCGTGATATACTCATCGCCTTAGTGCTTGGCACGGGAATGGTGGCCGACGCTTTTTTTGCAGCATTTCGCTTCCCAAATCTATTTCGAAGATTGTTTGCAGAGGGGGCATTTAACTCAGCCTTTATTCCATTATTTGCCTCTAAATTAGAAGAAAAAACCAACGAAGAAGCACGCCTATTTGCCTCACATATTATTTCTTGGCTAGCCGTGTTTTTGCTTATTATTACTATTTTAGCTGAAATCTTTATGCCCCAATTAATGGCGATTTTTGTACCAGGTTTTGTCGCAGATAAAGAAAAATTTGAATTTACAGTTCTGTTAGCACGCATCTGTTTTCCCTATCTCGCCGCCATGTCTTTAATGGCAGCTTATGGCGGCATATTAAATGGTTTGGGTAAGTTTTTAGCCGCCGCATTTGCACCTGTTTTATTAAATATTGTGCTAGTTATAATTTTAATTTTTCTTGTATTTAGTGTAGAAGCTGGCGCACAAATTGCTGGCATATGGCTTGCGATAGGCATATTCATTGGCGGCATTGCACAATTTATATTGGTATTTTGGGCGGTAAAGCGCACTGGTTTTTTACCTAAATTTTCCCGCCCCAAAATAAACCCCGATGTTCGCAAATTTTGGTTGCTAGCCATACCTGCAATTTTCACTGGCGGCATTACACAAATAAATATTTTTATCGGAACAATTATTGCCTCAAGCGCCAGCGCAGCCATTTCATATCTTTATTTTGCCGATAGGCTTTATCAACTTCCACTAGGGTTAATTGGCATTGCTATTGGCGTTGTGCTTTTGCCAGAGCTTTCACGCCATATAAGCGGTGGTCGCAATATTGAGGCTAAAAAAACTATGGATAATTCATTGTTATTTGCAATGGTTTTAACTCTACCAGCAACTGCTGGGCTGATAACTCTAGCGCACCCAATTATTCGAACTCTATTTGAGCGTGGTGCATTTGATGCCATTGCCACCAGTAATACGGCTAATGCTTTAATTGCTTTTTCTTTTGGATTGCCAGCTTTTGTGCTTATTAAACTTTTGCAGCCACAATTTTTTGCTCGAAAAAACACCAAAACCCCAACCATTTTTGCGGCAATTTCAGTCATTGTAAATATTGCAGTTAGCCTATTATTATTCCCCTATATTCAACATATAGGCATAGCCATTGCCACCTCAGTTTCGGCTTGGATTAATGTTATAATGCTAACGTTTACCCTAAAAAGCCGCAATCATTTCGCTCTTTCCTTTGAGCAAATTAAACAACAAGGCTTTCTTTTGTTAAGCGCTATAATAATGGGCGCTACAATATTTGGGCTTTCTTTTTTATTAAACGCACCATTGCTTGGGAATTTTGGTTTCTTAATGCAAATATTATCGCTTTTTGCAATTATTATTGCTGGCATTTTTGTCTATTTTACTCTAATTGATTTCACAAATATTTTGCGCTCAAAAAATATACTTAGCTTTGTTAAAAGGCGTAACAAATAAAATTGGAAAATAATATGTCTTTTACTAATCGAGTTTTTTCAGGAATTAAACCATCAGGTGATTTGCATTTGGGCAATTATCTTGGCGCAATAAAGCGCTTTGTGCCGTTGCAAGAAACTCATGAATGTATTTATTGCGTGGTTGATATGCACGCAATTACCGTATGGCAAGATCCAAAAATCTTAGCGCAATCAACCAGAGAAGTAGCTGCCGCTTACCTTGCAGCAGGTATTGACGCTAAAAAACATATTATTTTTAACCAAAGCCAAGTTGCTCAACATGCAGAATTGGCATGGATTTTTAATTGCGTAGCACGTATGGGCTGGATGCAGCGCATGACACAATTCAAAGATAAAGCAGGTAAAAATGCGCAAAATGTTTCGCTTGGCCTATTTGCCTATCCCTCATTAATGGCGGCAGATATTTTATTATATAAGGCAACGCACGTACCAGTTGGTGAGGATCAAAAACAACATCTCGAGTTAACTCGTGATATTGCAACAAAGTTCAACAATGATTTTGATAAAGATTTCTTTCCGCTTCCAGAGCCAATTATTACAGGAGCGGCAACAAGAGTTATGTCCTTAAGAGATGGCACAAAGAAAATGTCAAAATCCGAAAGCTCAAGCCTTGCCACCATTTATATGCTAGACGACGAGGACGCTATTGCTAAGAAAATCAAAAAAGCTAGAACTGATCCTGAGCCATTGCCGCAAAATTTTGATGATTTAGAAAATCGCTTAGAGGCAAAAAACTTAGTTTCAATTTATGCAGCTTTAGCTGATATATCTCCGCAAGAAGTATTAAATCAATATGGCGGTGAGGGATTTGGTGTGTTTAAGCCAGCGCTTGCACAATTAGCAGTTGAAAAGCTTGCACCAATGAATAAAGAAATGCGCCGCTATTTAGATGATAAAGCGCAAATTGATGAAATATTAAAAGATGGGGCAAACAGAGCAAGAGAAATAGCAAAAACCACTATGAAGCAAGTCAAAGATATTGTTGGTTTTATTAGCTAAAACATTAGGTAACATATGAAATTTCTAACTAGATTATATTTAGCTCTAATATTTTTAGGCATTACTATTGCCGCTGGCTTTTCTCAAAATACGATAAATGAGCGTGATAATACATCGCCCACAACATCGCTCCCCATGCCCATACCCCTGCCCTTGCCCTATCATTTAGACCCAAATAGCAAAATAAAAGCTCCCAATTCTGCTTCAGTACCAGCGATAAGATTTTTATCTAGCACAGATTTCTTCCCCTTTAATTACCGTAATAGTTCAGGGCGTTTAGTTGGTTATAATATTGATCTAAGTAATGAGATTTGCGCCCTATTAGATATTTCATGCACCATGCAAGCTTGGCCTTGGGAGCAAATTCAAAGCGCACTTAAAGATAATCAGGGCGATGCGCTTATTGCAGGGCTTGCAATTACTAATGAGAGCGCTAATCAATTTGATTTTTCAAATATTTATTTAATGCTACCTGCTCGTTTCATTATTCAAAAATCAAATAAAAATCTTTTTGATGCAAATAATTTAGAAAATAAAAAAATCGCAGTAATTGCAAATTCAGCACATGCAAAATATTTAAGTAAATATTTCATTTCTATTGAGCAGGTAGTTTTTGATAGCGAATTAGAGGCCTTAAAATCATTACAAGCTGGCGAGACCTTTGCCTATTTTGGCGATGGAATGCGTGCCTCATTTTGGCTAAATGAAAATATCAACTGTTGCGAATTTGCAGGTGAAGCATATTTTAGCTCCACCTATTTTGGAGAGGGAATGAGCATAGCTTTCCCATTGGAGCGAGAGGCAGTGCGAAAAGCAATTAATTATTCGCTCGCTCAGCTAAAGCGCAACGGCAAATTAGATGAATTATATTTAAGATGGTTTCCTATCAGTTTTTACTAATTCGCTATTTTCTTTTTTACTTGCTGGTGGATTGACAAAGGGAAGTTTCAAGCTCCAAAAAAGCCTCGTTGAAGCCCCGTCCTGCCATTGCAGCCCGATTTTCATTTTCTCATGCCCATCTTTTGGCTGAGCAATATAGGTTCTAAATATATGATCCCAAATTGATAGCGCAAAACCATAATTACTATCCGTTTCTTTATGATGAACTGAATGGTGAATTCTGTGCATATCAGGCGTTACAATAAAAGTTCGCAATATCCTATCAAGCCAAAGCGGTAATTTATAATTTGCATGATTAAACATTGCCGAACCATTGAGAATTATTTCAAATATCACAACTAAAATAACTGGCGCACCAAGCAAGATAACCACTAGCGCTTTTATGAATATTGAAAGCACTATTTCTATAGGGTGAAAGCGCAGTGCCGTTGAAGCATCAATTTCTTCATCTGAATGATGCACACGATGTAAACGCCATAATATCGGAACTTTATGAAATACTAAATGCTGCGTCCAAATGGTAAGATCAAGCGCCAAAAAGCCCAAAATATACACTAGCCCTATCGGCATATTAATCAGATTAAACAGCCCAAATCCATTTTGTTGCGCCCAAATAGCGCTAAGAACTGCGGTTATTGGAACAATAAGACCAACTAAAAAAACTGCTATGAAATTTGTAAAAATAATCGCAAAATTTGTTGTCCAGCGTTTTACACGAGAAAAACGACGCTTACGACGAGGCAACCAAGCCTCAAGCAACGCCATTATAATAAAAATACCAATAAAAAAACTTAATCTAATCGTGCTTTCGCTCAAGCCAAGAAATTCCATAATCTATCCTATATTAGTTTATTCTAATATATAAACTAATTAGACTGGCTTGACTATTAAAATAAAAACAAATTTTTGTGATATCAAACTTTACGCAATCGAGCGCGTGCGCCAACCTCAATCGCCGCAGTTGTTAGACGGTCAATGCTCAATCTATCACGCACCATTTCAAGCCAACGTAATTCTTCTTGCTCAAGCTCAAGATCAACGGCAGCAATTTCAACACAAAGCGCATAGGCCGTATCATGTAATCTTGTCGGCAATGTTTTAAGCGCAATATCAAGCACCCTATTTAGATCATCAACCTCTCGCATTAAATCCAAACAATTACCTGCAACCTCAGAAAGCTGCGCCCGAGAATAATTTTCAAATATTGGCAAACGATCAACCAAAGCCCCTATTCGATCTAATTCAAGATCACTAAGCGAGCTATCAGCAGCAGCTGTTACAACCATTAAATATACCAAACCATCTTGTGATGAAAATACCATGAGCTTCCCTTTTATGTTTGAACTTAAATCTAATAGTAATAATAAAATAAGCAAGAGCATAGGTCAGATTATATATATGACGCTAAATATTGACTGAAAGCAAATTGGGTGCAACAAACCGCTTGAAATAACGAAAGAGAAATATTGTGTCTAAAAATAATCTAGTAAAACCAGCCCGCCGGCGTGAGGCAGTAAAACCAGCCCGCCGGCGTGAGGCAATAAAAATTGATCCTTCATTTTTTGATGTCGCAAAAAGCGCCAAAGCATGGCCATTTGTTGAGGCGCAACGACTAGTAAATCGTCTTAAGAGAACAGGCAAAAAATCAGTTATCTTTCAAACTGGTTATGGCCCTTCTGGCTTGCCCCATATTGGCACTTTTGGCGAAGTAATGCGCACCACAATGGTTAGAACCGCTTTTCGCCTTTTAACTGATGATAAAATCCCCACTAAGTTAATTTGTTTTTCCGACGATATGGACGGCTTAAGAAAAGTACCAACCAATGTTCCAAATCAAGAAATGATGCAGACCTACCTCAATATACCTCTTTCTCGTATTCCTGACCCCTTTTCTAATGAATATAAATCTTTTGCTGCAGCAAATAATGCTCGCCTAATGGCATTCCTTGATGATTATGGTTTTGAATATGAATTTATCTCGGCAACCGATTATTATACATCAGGACGTTTTGATGAAGCACTTATGCGCATGTTAGAAAAATATGATGACGTGATGGATATTATCCTACCAACTTTGGGAGCAGAGCGACAAGAAACCTATTCACCATTTTTACCAATTTGCAAACGCACTGGAAAAGTATTGCAAGTTCCAATGATTGCACGAAATATTGAAAAAGGCACAATTACCTATATTGACCCTGAAACAAACGAGGAAATAGAAACTAGCGTAAAGGGCGGTAATGTTAAGTGCCAATGGAAGGCTGATTGGGCGTTGCGCTGGTTTGCGCTTGGCATAGATTATGAAATGGCAGGCAAGGATTTAATCGAAAGCGTGCGTCTTTCTTCTCGCATTGTAAAAGCACTTGGCGGCACGCCGCCAGAGGGCTTTAATTATGAATTATTTTTAGATGAGGGGGGGCAAAAAATCTCTAAATCTAAAGGCAATGGACTAACTATTGAGGACTGGCTTAAATATGCCACCCCTGAAAGCATGGCACTTTTCATGTTTCAAAAACCAAAAACCGCCAAGAGGCTTTATTTTGATATTATTCCAAAAGCGGTTGATGAATATTATCAATTTGTCAGCGCTTACCATACTCAAGATAAAGCTAAGCAAATTGAAAACCCTGTCTTTCATATTCATTCTGGCGATCCAAGTAAACACGATATGCCGATAAGTTTTGCGCTTTTGCTTAACTTAGTATCTGCCGCCAATGCGCATGATAAAACAGTGCTTTGGGGTTTTATTTCAAATTATGTAAAAGGGGCAACTCCAAAATCTCACCCCGAATTAGATAGGCTTGCAGGCTTTGCTATTGCCTATTTTGAAGATTTTATTAAGCCAAACAAAAAATTTCGTGCGCCAGACGAAAAAGAGCGAACAGCACTTATAGCGCTTAGTGAAGGATTAGAGAATTTGGGCAATGAAAGCGATGCCGCAACAATTCAAAGCCTAGTTTTTGAAATAGGTAAAGAAAATGAATTTGAGCCATTACGTAATTGGTTTAAGGCGCTCTATCAAATTCTATTAGGGCAAGATCAAGGACCTCGTTTTGGCTCGTTCGTTGCGCTTTATGGCATTGATGAAACCAAAAAATTGATAAAAGACGCACTTAGCGGTAAGCTAACAGCATAATTTTTACTTATATTATTCACAGCAATAAATAATTATTCTTGCCCAAACCTCCTTGCAATGGCACGATAAAGCTAGGGGCAAGTAAAGGATAGGTAATTTTGCAAAAAAATTCTCAAGAATATTGTCGCAAATTTCTTGTGGTAATTGATGATACAGATGAATGTGATCGTGCGGTAACTTTTGCAGCCTATCGTGTGAAGCGCACAGGTGGCACGGTTAAATTATTAGCTATTATTGAGCCAGACCAATTTCAACATTGGTTAGGGGTTGAGCAAGTTATGCGTGCAGAAGCCTTAGAAAAAGCTAATGAATTATTAGAATTACGCACAAAACGCATTAAATCTATTGGCAATATTGCAGTTGAAACAGTGGTGCGTGAAGGCAAAAAGGCCAATGAAGTTGAAAAGCTTATCAATGAAGATCAAGCTATCGCAATTCTTGTTTTAGCTTCTGGCACTTCATCAGAAGGGCCCGGACCATTAGTTTCAGCCTTTGCCTCACGCTCAACTAACGCTTTACCAATTCCAGTAACTATCATTCCGGGTGGCCTAAGTGATGAAAAAATCATTGCGCTTTGCTAAATATTAAGCCCATAAGTGATTAATTTCATCTTACCCCTTCACTTCTTAGTAAGAAAATACTATTTCTATAGGATAGTAATTTAATTAAAGAGCAAAACCATGTTCATACAAACTCAAGCAACACCAAATCCAAACGCCCTAAAATTCTTACCCGGACGTGAGGTAGTTAGTGGTGAGCCGCATAATTTTACAACTAAAGAGGCAGCAGAAATTTCTCCTCTTGCTAGTGCGCTTTTTGAAATAGATGGCGTAAGCAGTGTATTTTTAGGTTCAGATTTTATCTCCATTACCAACGAAATATCTGATTGGAGCAACATAAAACCAATTATTCTTGGCACAATAATGGATCATTTCCTTTCAGATGCGCCAGTATTGAATATAACTGAGAGCTCTAAAAATAGCGTCCCCGAAGAAGAGGCAGAATTTTTTGATGAAAAAGATAGCGAAACTGTCGAAGTAATTAAAGAGCTTTTAGATAGCCGTGTGCGCCCTGCAGTGGCTATGGATGGTGGCGATATTACCTTTAGAGGTTTTCGTGATGGCGTAGTTTTCTTGAGCATGAAAGGCGCATGCGCTGGCTGCCCATCATCGTCTGCTACCCTAAAAAGCGGAGTTGAAAACCTATTGCGCCATTTCATTCCAAATATTGATTCAGTACAACAGATTTAAGCACCATTAAGTTAAATTATTGGTACGCTTTGACAGTAAAACTTCAAACGAACCAACGGGCTTCAATGCGAGCCGCAACCAGCCTTAGCGGCGCAAGCGTAAAAAAAGTGCCGCACCCCACCAACCTACGCTCTTCGAGCTTCGGATCGGCAGGTCGGAGCATTAGCATAGCCTCTAGCGGCGTGAGGCATATTTACTCCATTTATCAGAACAGCGAGCTTTGGGCTCGCCGGCGCTAGCGCCGCCCCATCGGAGCATTCGCAAAGCGAATTAGCGTGAGATATATAGATGGTGATCCCGACGCGATTCGAACGCGTGACCCCCAGATTAGGAATCTGGTGCTCTATCCTGCTGAGCTACGGGACCAAAGCCATATTTTTTCCATAATGCACACTAATAATATTAGAGTTAAAATAAAAATATAATAAGATATCGCTTTGGGGGGCTTTTATTTGCTTAATCAATTTTTGTCCATTATTAAAATACCAACATTATTTCTTATTATGGCTTTAGCACTTTTACAGCCAGCTTTGGGGTGTGAAACATTGCAAACGGGGTATTTCAGTAAAATCACGCAAATCACCGATGGTGATAGTGTAACTTTAGAGGACGGCACACGAGTGCGCCTCATTGGTATTCAAGCACCAAAACTTTCTTTAGGACGAGAAGAATTTACCGATTGGCCACTAGCTAATGAGGCAAAACAGGCGTTATCCACTATTGCCTTTAATAAAAGAGTGCGGCTTGATTTTGGTTCTGAAAAACAAGATAGGCATGGCAGGGTGTTGGCGCATTTATTTGTTATAAATGATGATGATAGTGAGGTTTGGTTGCAAAAATATATGTTGCAAAAAGGTATGGCTAGGGTCTATTCCTTCGCTGATAACCGCTTGTGCATACCAGATTTGTTAAATTATGAAGCAACGGCTCGCTCTAATAACAAGGGTATTTGGGTCAATGATTATTACAAAATCCGCATCGCTGAAAAACCAAATAGAATATTAGAATTAGACAATCGCTATGAGTTAGTTGAGGGGCGAGTTATTAGCGCTACTAAAGTTGGCTCTCGCACCTATCTTAATTTTGGCAAAAATTATAAAGATGATTTCACTATTGTAATTGAAAAATATGGGCAAAAGGTTTTTAATAAAGCGAACATTAATCCTCTTGCTTATGAAAATGCTCTAATTAGAGTGCGTGGGTGGATTGAAATTAAAAATGGCCCTATAATAGAGGTTACTCACCCTGAGCAAATAGAGGTTTTAGCAATAAGATGATTGCAAAATTAAACATTCAAAGGCTAGCAAAGCTTTTTTTAATTATTCTAACAACATTAAGCCTAGGCGCTTGCACACGCTTTATGGGTGAACCAAATGTTGGGGTTAGTAGAACTGGAGAGCAAGCAACCTCAAGTGCTACCCCAAATGCTTCAACTGCCGCAGCTCCCTCAAATAGCGCTGCTCAAAGCGAGGAACACACAAGAATTATTAACTCTTATGGCGGCGTTTATAATAATAGAACAGCACAAATTATGGTTGCTAATGTTTCTAGCAAACTTTTATTAGCTGCCAGACAGGGAAATTCTAAATTCACCGTAACAATTTTAGATAGTCCTGATGTCAACGCTTTTGCGCTACCGGGTGGGTTTATCTATGTCACACGTGGGCTTTTGGCACTAGCCAATGATGAAAGCGAGTTATCCGCTGTTTTATCACACGAAATCGCCCATGTAATATTAAGGCACGCCCGTGCCCGATCAGATCGCACTCGCACATCACAAATAGTCGATAAAGTAATTAATAGCGTACTTGGTGGTGATAGCGAAACAGATCAAACAGCCGCTCGATCACGCCTCTCTTTAGCCGCTTTTTCACAAAGCCAAGAACTTGCAGCTGATAAGGAAGGTATATTAATCGCTGGGCGTGCTGGTTATGACCCGCACGCCGCCGCCCGATTATTAAACTCTATGCAACGCCAAACAGTTCTCGCTTCTGGACAACAAGAAAACCTTGATGATTTTCTTGCCACACACCCCTCAACTCCAGATAGAATTGAAAGAGCTATAAAATCAGCACGCTCATTTGGCGCACCAGGTATTGGTCGAGTTGGCAGGCGCTCCTATTTGAGCGCTATTTCGGGATTAAGGTTTGGCCCAAGCCCAAATCAGGGCGTAATTATTGGACAAAAGTTTATACAGCCAACCTTAGGATTTACTTTTAGCGTACCAAAAGAATATAAGTTACAATATTCTCAAGCAGCCATTGTTGCGGTTGCAAATAATGGCGCAGCGCTACGTTTTGACAGTGCTAAAGTTCCGTCAACTATGTCACTTGCAAATTATTTACGCTCAGGCTGGATTGCTGGATTAAAGCCCGAAACAGTGCAAAATAATAAACAAGGCAATATCGAGACGGCATATGGTGATGCACAAACTAGCCAGTGGATATTTAGGGTTTCAGTAGTTCGTTTTGAAGATGAAGTCTATAGATTTATCTTTGCTGCAAAAAATGATAATATTAAATTTGAAAATGCTGCCAAAAGTACGTTACAAAGTTTTAGACGAGCAGGAAATAAAGACATTGCGCAAATTAAAAATTCTTCCATTGCTCTTGTGACTGCAAAATCAGGAGATAGAATTTCTAATTTAGTAAATAAAATGGCAAATATTAATAATGCCAATTCTGTTTTTTTGGTACTTAATGACCTATATCAAGATGATCCACTAATTATTGGGCAACAATATAAAATTGTAAACATTGAATAAATTAAACTCTAAAAGAAGAGAAAAAATGAACATCGGACAAGTATCAGAAAAATCTAAATTACCTTCAAAAACTATCCGATATTATGAAGAAATTGATCTGATAAAACCTGCTAGATAAAATAATAATTACCGCAATTATTCTGAAAAAGATTTGCACCGATTAAAATTTTTACAGCGAGCCCGCTCACTTGGTTTTTCTATTGATGAATGTCGTTTGCTTTTATCTCTTTATGAAGATGAGCATCGTGCCAGTGCCGATGTAAAATCATTAGCTTCAAAAAAAATTATTGAAATTAATCACAAAATAAAAGAATTAAAATCACTAAAAACCACTTTAACATCTTTAGCTGAAAATTGTCATGGAGATGACAAACCAGATTGCCCTATTATTGATGATTTAGCAGGTAAATAAGCAAAATAAAAATGTCAACTTCCAGCCAAAGACGCAAATATCAAGGGCCTGCAATATTTAGCAAGGCCTATCGTCCATTTTTTCTTGGAGCAACTTTATGGGCTATAATCTCGCTAATATTATGGATATTAATACTTAGCGGAACTATCAGCTTACCAAGTGCTTTTTCAGCAAATGAATGGCACAAACATGAGTTATTATTTGGCTATACTGGCGCAGTAATCGCAGGTTTTTTATTAACCGCCATACCAAATTGGACTGGGCGCTTACCAATTTCTGGTCTAAAGTTATTCATATTAGTAAGTGTTTGGCTATTAGCCAGAATAATAATATTGTTCTCTGCCAATATTAACCCAATTCTAGTAATGCTCATTGATCTTGCATTTCCCTTTTTACTTAGCTTAAGCATTTCTATTGAAATTATTGCTGGC
>JAKISM010000066.1 GCA_021648585.1 Devosiaceae bacterium
GCTTTTTTGCTTGAAACATATTGATTCTTAAACATTTGCTTTCCCGTATCTATAGCCCATCCCCATGGACTAAAATTAATTCACCTATGAATATGCGAGAATTGTGCCAATTTAGAATTTTCAAAGAGAAATCGTGTAAGCTATTGAAAATAAAAAGAAATATTGGCAATAAAAATTAATACTGAAAAAAGCGGAATGAAAAAAATTATTAAAAGGCAATTTTTGCCGAGTAAATTAAGGTAATATTAACCACTATAGGCAGAATTTGCCTTAATAGTTTAATTAGAACATGGTTTGTTTGAATGCGCATAGAAAAATCAGGACAATCTAGCAGGGTTAGCTCGAAAGCAAAGTCGGGCAAGAGTTCAGGTGCTTCTCCTATATTCAAGCCCAATATGGGGCAAGATAATGTGCAGGTTGCGCAAGTTAGCGTGAGTGATAATATTACTCCTGTTGATGCTATTTTGGCTTTGCAGGCAGTAGAAGATCCGCTATTTGCCAAGAAAAAGGCCGCACGTTATGGACATTCTATGCTTGATGTTTTGCAAGAAATGAAAGTGGACATGCTGGCAGGCAAAGTAACCGAAGGGCACTTAAATAGATTGCTGGCTCTTGTGCAACAAGCTAAATCTTCTTCTGAAAAAGGCCTTGATGATTTGATTGAAGATATTGAGTTACGGGCACGAGTTGAGTTGGCTAAACTCGGGCACTTCCCAAATTAATATGGCTCTTTCAAGTTGTTAGATTAGTCGTCACGATAGACTTTTTCACGTTTTTCGTGCATTTCTTGTGCTTCAAGAGATAGGGTTGCGATAGGTCTAGCTTCAAGACGTGGCAAGCTAATAGGCTCGCCTGTTTCATCGCAATAGCCATAAGTATTATCTTCAATTCGCTTAATTGCTGCATCAATTTTTGATATTAATTTGCGTTGACGATCACGGGTTTTAAGTTCAAGAGATCTGTCACTTTCTGATGATGCACGATCAACTGAATCTGGGTGGTTTTGGCTATCTTCTTGCAGATTTTCAACCGTTTCTCGGCTTTCTCGCAGGATGTCCTCTTTCCAGCTCATGAGCTTATTCATGAAATAATCACGTTGATTTTTATTCATAAACTTTTCGTCACTGGAAGGTGTATATCCCTCAACTTTAAGCTTTTTTCCCATTCCCTTAAACCCTTATCTAACCCGATTAAAAGTTGCGCCCTTATAGGTTGGCTTAACCCTTAGGGCAAGGGATTTTATTAACATTTATTATTTGATGTTAAGCCTATGAAAAGAAAAGGGAGTGGGGCGTAGCGATACGGAAAAGAGCTACGCCCCAGTTTTGTTAATACTCTTTTGAGTGCTAACAAATGACATTATTCACTTAAAGTTTTGGGGATGCGAATAATGTCGGGGAGGGTTGGGCAAAGAGCTCATATCTTCGCCAAACTTTATATTATGGATTAAAATTAAAATGGTAGGATTGCATCAAGTACTTGAGCGCCATATCTTGGCTGTTGGACGTCTGAAATCTGCCCACGACCACCGTAAGAAATTCTAGCTTCGGCGATTTTAGAGGACATAATAGTATTATCTGCTCCCACATCTTCTGGGCGAATTATGCCAGTTACTAGCAGTTCACGAACCTCAAAGTTCACCCGAACTTCTTGGCGACCCTCAATCACTAGATTGCCGTTTGGTAAAATTTGCGTAACTACGGCTGCAACGCGAGTTTCTAGTGTTTCTGAGCGATTAACCGATCCAGTGCCACTATCTTTAATTCCTGATTTAGTATCAATTTCAGTGGCTCCAGATATGCCCGGTATTGCAGCAGTAAGGGCTGTGCTGAACAATCCTCCAAGTCCAGCGCTATTTGTTGAAGAGCGGGTTCTGTTTGTCTTGTTTGCAATTTGTGCTTTATCTGAAATTGTGACCAATACGGTTAGAATATCACCAACTCTACGAGCTCTTTGATCCTTAAAAAACCCTTTAGCATTGCTACGAAATAATGAGTTAGGCTGATAAGATACAGCAGTAACTTCTGGCATTGGCATAATGATTGGCGTATATCCTGTTTGCGCTGTTGGGTTGGATATTGCTGTAAGCACTGGTGCTTCGCCAATATTGGCTAATCTATCTGTGACAGAACATGCCGCCATTGTGCCTGCTAATGTTGTTAGCGTTAGTAATTTCAGTATATTTTTTAGCATTATACTAGCCTTTTGGTTTTGCAATTTCTAATGGAGTTGCATTGATTTCTACAGTTCCCGGAGCGATAGCCATCGCTTGAACTATGTTTTTTGAGGTAAGATTAAGTACGGAAACTAATTCGCCCTTAGCTGCTGAATTTAGCGCCTGACCTTTGATGGTTAGGGTAAGAGGTCCGTTGCGATAATAAAGTGTTACAAAGGAAGAGCGAGCAATTAGTTCAGGCTCAATAACGTCTTTTGGAGAAATCATTACGCCTTTTCGTGTGGAACGCCTAATTTGCTTGCCAATTATTTCATCTAAGTCAGTAAAGCCATTGCCCTGAGCAAAGCGATATGAAACTAGTCGTAATTCAACATCAGATGATGATATTATTGCACCAGTTTGTAGTGATCTTATAAGGTGCGGAACATTGGCTAAGATGCTAAGTGTTCCATTAATATTGCGTATTTTATTTTCACCAGAAATTTGAATGTAAGCGTTAAAAGATTGCGTTCTTGGGTAATATTTTAAGTCTTCTAGCACAAGTGGTTCATTTGATAGGTCAGCATAAAAATCTACAATATTTTCATTAAATGATATCTCGCCATATGTGCTGTCATTTAGCAATCCACGCTTTGTTAAATCATCAATGATGGCAAGTTTTATGTCTTGCGGATTTACGATAGTTCCTTGTCGCTTGACGCTAACTTGCTCTAAGCCTCCATCTTCAAAATTTAGCACTCCAACTTTTGCAGCAGCTTTTTTAATGGCACTAAGGCTGACATTGCCTTTTGTACCCGGAGCTGGGGAGCGAAATAATGCTCTCTCGGCGTTTATGCCAGCATTGTCAAACATATCACCAACAGTAACAATTAAAGAAGATACTTCAATCGAGGGTTTTAACACTGGTGCGCCAATGGCAATATTTGCCATGAGGGACATAAGTAAAAAAGCTAGCATTAATTTGATTGAACGTACCATTATCTTAACTTTCAGTTTAGAACATCTGTGTTGCTGAGCGTAACATTTCATCTGCACCAGAGATGACACGAGCGTTCATTTCATAAGCTCTTTGAGCCGCGATAAGGTCAGCAATTTCGGTTACTGAATTTACATTTGAAAGCTCAAGATAGCTCTGTTGTAAACTACCTAATCCATCTTGTGATGGGACGCTTACTTGCGCAGTGCCAGAAGCAGGTGTTTCACGAAAGAGATTCCCTCCTATTGCCTCTAGGCCAGCTTTGTTGACAAAAGTGGCTAGTTGGAATTGTCCAAGTTGGGTTGGAGTTGCATCATTATCTAAAAATGCTTCAACCACACCATCAGCGCTTATAGAGACTGCACGGGCATTCCCCGGTATTACAATATTGGGCTCAACCGCATAACCATCAACGGTCACAATTTGACCAGTTGAATCACGCTCAAACGAGCCATCACGAGTATAGGCAGTACCTCCATCAGGCATTTGAATAGCAAAAAACCCTTCCCCTCTAATTGCTACATCGAGCTCTTTTTGGGTTGGCGATACATTGCCTTGGCTCATAATTCGAGCGGTAGCCGAAGTCATAACACCAGAGCCTACCGAAACCCCAACAGGAGCTTGCGTTCCAGTACTTGAAGTTTGAGTTCCAGCACGGCGATAATTTTGATATAATAAATCCTGAAATTCAGCTCTTTGGCGTTTGTAGCCAGTGGTGCGCATATTGGCGATATTGTTAGAAATTACTTCAACATTTCGCTCTTGTGCGGCCATTCCCGTCGCTGCGATATATAGTGCTTTCATAATTTTATTCCTTTATTTATGCTTGTAATGAGCCAAGTTTTTGAATGGCTTTTTGTCTTAGTTCTGCTTGAGTTTTTTGTAATTGTGCTAGTGATTGATAGGCGCGATTTACACGGATCATTTCAGCCATTTCTGCAACACCAGAAACGTTAGAGCGTTCGAGCGATCCTTGAGAAATTTTGGTGTTCAAATCTTGTTGTGGATTAATGCCAGCGTAAAGATTTCCACCCTCAATAGTTAGGTCTTGAGGGCTTTCAAAGGAAACTATTTTTAAGCGTCCTTTACTACCTTCATTGGTATATATATTGCCCTCGGCATCGATTGTGATTTCAGTTTCACTTGAAGAGAAACGAATTTCGCCCCCTTCAGATAATACTGGATAGCCAGAGTTTGTCACCAAAAGGCCAGTATCATTAATTTTTAATTCGCCGTTACGTGTATAGCGCTCACTATCACCTGTTTGCACAGTTAAAAAGCCATTTCCTTGCAAGGCTACGTCTAATGGGTTTCCTGTTTGAACAATCGCTCCTGCACTAAAATCATGAATGGTTGCCCAATCTTGCGTATAGGAGATAATTTGATCGTTCCCAGAAAAGTTATTATTGCGTGCAACTGGCATTTTATATTCTTCGAATAACAAAGCCTCAGCCTTGAAACCAGTTGTATTTATATTGGCTATATTGTTAGCAACAACGTCCATTTGCCTTTGCAAAGCAATCTGCCGTGATAATCCAATAATTTGCACATTTTCCATTGCGCTAAAACTCCCGTATCATTTGAGCCTTATTTACTTCCCCAAGCATTAGGCTTGCTAAATGAATTGCACGATGCGTGCCAACTAAAAAAAGACAATTAAAACATGAAGTTATGAGATTAGAGGGTATGTTATTAATGGGTAACAATAGAAGGTAGGCAGTTTTTGCTAGGCAAAAATTTCCCAGCATAACTTGAAAAGTAACTATTCGTTAACCATCAGCGCTTTAGCTATTGTTAAGACTTATATTTAGATTCTTTTATAAGAGAGTGCTGATAGATGGCAGAAGAAGAGCAAGTTAAAGAAGAAGGCGTGGAAGAGAATGGCGAGGCTGGTGAAGAGCAACCAGTTAAGAGTAAGAAAAAGCTGTTTATCTTTGCAGGTGCGGGCGTTCTGTTATTATTGATAGCTGCTGGGGCGGCGTATTTCTTTTTGTTTGCTGGGGCAGGTAAAGATGCTGATCCTATTGAGCAAGCGGAACCTGTGTTCTTTTATAATATGGAAACTTTAACGGTTAATTTGGCTACTAGTGGTGAGGAAGTACAAAAATTTCTTAAAATTTCTGTGTCCTTAGAGCTTGAAACAGAAAGCATGATGGAAATCATCGCTCCAAGAATGGTTAGAGTTCAAGATGCGTTTCAGGTATATTTAAGAGAGTTGCGTCCAAGCGATCTTGAAGGGTCTGCTGGTATATATAGGTTAAAGCAAGAATTGCTTAAGCGAGTGAACTTAGCAATCTATCCTGCAAGAGTTGATAATATATTGTTTAAAGAAATTCTGGTGCAATAATGGCTGATAATGAAACAGGCGAAATTTCTCAAGAATGGGATTTAGGAGATTTAGAGGAGGGCGCAAAGAGCTCTTCCTCTAGCGATAGTGATGAGAGCGCTGATTCTGGGGCTAGTGACGATGATATGGCGGCCGAATGGGCTGCAATGATTGAGGGTGGTGATAGCGAAGAAGAGGGTGGTGCTACCTCTGAGGATCGTGTGCTTGATCAAGATGAGATTGATAATTTGCTTGGGTTTGATCCCAATATTAGCGATAGTGTTGAGCTTTCAGGGGTTCAATCATTAATTAATTCTGCGCTAGTTTCTTATGAGCGCCTGCCGATGCTTGAGATTGTGTTTGATAGGCTTGTTCGCCTCGCAACCACATCCTTGAGGAATTTTACTTCTGATAATGTTGAAGTTTCATTAGATTCAATAACATCAGTTCGGTTTGGTGATTATCTTAATTCAATACCTTTGCCAGCTATTTTAAGTGTTATTAAAGCCGAAGAATGGGATAATTACGGTCTTTTGACAGTTGATTCTAGTCTTATATATTCAATGATTGATGTTTTATTAGGCGGCCGTCGTGGTTCAAGCGTTGTGAGGGTTGAGGGGCGACCTTATACAACTATTGAAATGGCGCTTGCTAATCAAATGATTGAAGTGATTTTAGCAGATACTAAAAAAGCTTTTGAGCCATTAACCTCTATTACATTTAATGTTGAGAGACTTGAAACAAACCCAAGATTTGCTACGATTTCTCAACCTGCTAATGCTGCAATATTAATTGAACTTCGCATTGATATGGATGATCGAGGTGGGAAAATTGAAATCTTATTTCCGTATGCAACAATAGAGCCAATCCGTGAGCAATTATTACAAGCGTTTATGGGAGAAAAATTTGGACGTGATACAGTATGGGAGGGGCATTTAGCTAGTGAAGTATTTGCCTCAGATACAAATATTGAAGCTGTTTTGCATGAGATGGATGTTCCATTATCTAAGCTTATGAAACTGGCTGTTGGTGATAATTTTATGTTTGAACAATCGCCTAGTGACCCAATTAAATTACGTTGTGGGGATGTTGAATTAAGCGAAGGTGTTATGGGGCATGTTGGAAATTATATTTCAATAAGAGTAACAAAACCGCTTAATCCTCCAAAAACCACTATGGCGGTATTTGAAGCACTTGATGAGCAGATGGAGAATAAATGATGAATGAAATTTCTTATGGATTAATAGTTGAAATAGGCGTTTCTATTTTACTAATGATGACAATAGGTTATTGTTTTGTGTTAAATAATCGGTTGAAAAGATTGCATGCAGATAAAAATGCCCTTAGGCAAATGGTTGCAGATCTAGTGCAAGCAACAAATCTAGCTAATAGTGCTATTTCTAGTTTGAAGGATAATGCAACTGAAGCAGATATTATGCTTAGTACTCGACTTAGAGATGCAGATATATTTGCAAATGAATTAGCAAATCATATTAGTTCTGGGCAGGCTGTATTAGAGCGTATTTCACAAATCACTCAAGCGGCTTCACAAAAGAATGTTTCTACAAGCCAAGTTCAAGAGCAAGGCGCAAACGCTGCTCTAAAGAGGTTGCGTGAATATCAGTTGCAACGGGAGAATGCGGCATGAGATCTATTCGTTTGTTGCCAATCGTAATGATGGCAGCATTTGCTTTATTATTGTTAAAAACCGTTGGTTTAATTACTCAAGGGAATTATGTTTTAACGGGTACAAATCCTGCTTTAGCTCAACAGGCTGAGCTTAGTGATTCTGAGATAACGGCTGCAGAAAAAGCATCGCAAACTTTGTTTTCTCGACAAGGGCAAACGCCAATAAGTAGTTCGCAAATTGACGCTATTCCAATGAGAGAAAACAAGGATGGCGATAAAATTGCTATTGGATCGACCGATGGGGTTAATAATACTGAAAGGGCTGTGCTTGAGAGATTGAGTGAGAGAAGAGTGGAACTTGATTTGTTAAGTGATGAGCTTGATATGCGTATTGTGCTTATTGATGCCGCTGAGCAAAGATTAGCGCAAAGAGTTGCGGGTCTTGAGGCATTAGAAGCACGAATTGCGGCTTTAGTTGATGAAAGAAAAGCACTGGATGATACTCAATTTAAGGGTTTGGTTTCAATGTATGAAACTATGAAACCGGGTGATGCAGCAGAAATTTTTGACGCTCTTAATATGGAAATTCTATTGAAAGTCTCACGCTCTATGAGCTCAAGAAAAATGGCTTTAGTGTTAGCAAAAATGAATAGAGAAAGGGCTATGGCTCTAACCCTAAGGCTAGCTGTTGTTGAAGTTGATCCGACATTTGAAGCCCCAGATGATGATGTTGCTAGTTTGCCGCAAATTGTTGGGCAATGATAGATATTGTCCAATTTATTTTGGAATGAATAAATATTAGATTTTTTCTCCATAGTAAGGTGGTGTTAAAGAGAAGTGGGTATAGTTAATTTTGATTTATCTGTTTCCAAAATGGCAGCTTAGAATGATTGCTTTGAATTATATCGATAAAAAATATTCTTTTCGTTACTTTTGGCGATTGTTTTTAGTTGGTATATTATCCTTTTTTACTATTATTCCAATATCTGGCTTTGTGAGTATTGCACAAGCGCAATCACTAATGAATGCTAGTATTAGTGGCGAAAAAATTGACCAATTTGCTAGAATTATTATTAGTTTTGATCAACGGTTTGACCTGCCAAATTATGAGGTTAATTCAGAAAATGGTATTCTAACAATAGAATTTGATGATCCTGTAAACCTTAGTTTGCCCGATTTATCTGAAATTTTGCCACAATTTATAATTGCTTCAAGAATTGACCCTGACAACCGTGGGGTACGGTTTGCACTAAAAACAGATTTTCGTATTAATAATGTGGAGGCAGGGGAGCAATTATTTATTGATATTTTGCCACTTGGATGGCAGGGCGCTAACCCCGGTTTGCCTGCTGAAATTGTTGAAAAACTATCATTGCGTACAAAAGAAGCGATTGCACTAGCTGCGCAAAAACAAAGAGAAGAATATATTAAAGAAAATAACCCAAAAGCTGTTGTGCATGTTGGCAGACACCCAACATTTGTGCGCTTGTTGATTGACTGGTCTATTGATGTTGAGGGGGAATATGTTTTTGAAGGGCAAAATAGTGAATTAAAATTTAATTGGCCAGTACCTATTGATCTTTACGCATTGCAAGCGGATTTGCCACCTGAAATTATCTCTGTGAGCAATGATGTTGACGTTGAGGGATCAACAATATCGTTGGAAGTTGAAAAAGGAGTAATTCCAAGGTTTTTTATTAATTCCAAAAAGCAATATGTGATTGATATTGATCTTATAAATGCAGGATCTAGCGAAATAGATATTGCCTCTATTCTTAGTGATGGCAATGGTGATGGCGATGGAGGAGAAAATATTTCCTTGGGCGATGGGCGTTCAAATAATATAGAAGATAAAGCAGTTCAAATTGATGTTATTAGTGGCAAGGGCATAGTTATTGAGCCAGTAATTGAGAAAATTGGTGCTACAATTCGCATGGTTTTTCCATTTGAAAGCGAAACTGCTGCGGCTGTTTTTAAGCGTGGTGAAACATTGTGGATGGTATTTGAAACTTTCTCTTCGATTAAAGCGCCAACGAATTTAGATGATTTTTCTTCGCTTAGCGATAGTTATAATGTGGTCAATGGTTCTGGAACTTCTATAGTTCGCATTGGATTGCCACCGGGTAAACTTGCGACCCTTGGCTCAGAGGGTCGATCTTGGGTTCTTTCGCTTGGAGATATTATATTAAAGCCTGGGGCACAACTTAAACTGGTTAAAAAGCAAACGGGGCAGGGTCTGTTTGAGGTAGTTATTGATATGGAGCGCGCGGCAAATGTGCATCAAATCCGAGATCCAGAAGTTGGCGATGTGCTTGAAGTTGTAACAGCTTTCCCTCCCTCGCTTTCTCTTACACGCTCTATTTCTTTTGTTGAATTTAATGCTCTAAGATCTATTCATGGTTTGGTTATTCAGCCCCTACATGAAAATATTCTACTTCGTCTAGAAGGTGAAAAAGCTATTATAAGTTCTAAGAGGGGACTTATTGTTTCAACAGATCAATCTGCTAGAGTTAGTAATGCTAAGGATTTAGAGGGAGTTAGCCGTATTGGGTTTATTAATCTAAATGATATGATTGAAAAAAATCCAATAAGATTTTTAGCGCGTAGAAGTGGTTTGGCGCAATTAGCATCAGCTGCAGGGCAGGGTGAGAGAGCGCAAATGCTGTTGAATTTAGCACAATTTCATTTAGCTAATGAGTATTCTTATGAGGCTATTGGGATTTTAGATGTTGCCCAAAGTGATATAGCTTCAATAAATACCTCTATTGCGATGCAAGTTACAAAAGCTGCTGCATTAACTCTTGCCAATAGAAGCGATCAAGCGTTGCAAATATTAAATGATGATAATGTTGCAAATGAAATGGACGCTATGATTTGGCGTGCTATTGCAAAACAAAAAATGGAAGATTTTTCTGGCTCTCGTGAGGACGCTATTTTAGGTGAAACAGTTATTATGAATTATCCTATTTGGATAAGAAATCAATTTTTTCTTTCATCGACAATGGCAGCGATTGAACATGGCGATATTACTCTGGCTATTCGTTATTTATCTCAAATAGAGAGCGCAGGATTTAGCGAAGAGAATTTAGGAAAATATATTATACTCTCGGGGCGCATTGATGAGGCGCAAGAACGCTTTGATGAGGCGTTGGATACTTATGGGCAAATTCTCTCTAGTGACAATCGCCCCTCCCGTGCTGAAGCGGTTTATCGTACCTTGCTATTATTACGCAAGATGGGGCGGCTAAATTCTGTGCAAGCGTCTGAAACTCTAGCTATCGAAACATTGATTTGGCGTGGTGATAGATTAGAAGCAAAAATGTTAACCCTGTTAGCAGAACTACAATTTGAAACTGGTGCTTATCGTGAAGCTTTTGAAAATGTGCGCCAGTTTTCTAAATTTCAAGTGACAGGTGAAGGTGCTAATGAGTTATTTGATTTGGCTCAAAGCGAATTTTCTGAATTATTCCTTGATGGCAAAGCTGAAACCCTTGAGCCAATTAAAGCGCTTAGCTTGTATTATGATTATCGCTATTTAACGCCAGCAGGTGCAAAAGGCGATCAGATGATACGGAACCTTGCTCGGCGTTTGGTTAAAGTTGATCTTTTGGAACAGGCGGCGCAATTATTGCAATATCAAGTAGATGAAAGGCTTGAGGGCGCTGCAAAAGCGCAAATTGCTGCTGATTTGGCAGTGATATATTTAGCTGATAGATCGCCTGAAGAAGCAATAAAACTACTAAATGCTACTAGGCTTTCTGGAATTCCTGCAAGTTTGGAGCGCCAGAGAAGGGTCCTTCAGGGAAGAGCGCTTATTGATGTTGGGCGTGAAGATTTGGCGCTTGATATATTATCAAAAGTAAATGGAAAAGACGCAGACCTGCTCAAAATTGATGCTCAATGGCAGGCTAAGCGTTATTCTGAGGCTGGAGAGATTATCGAGCAATTATATATATGGGAACTGGAGCAGGGCAATCTTTCAAAGAATGCCAGAGATAATATTATAAAAGCTGCTGTTGGCTATGTGCTAAGCAATGATATTATCGGTCTAAGTCGTCTTAGGCTTAAATATGAGGAGGCAATGGCAACAACGCCTGAATGGCCGTTATTTAGTTTTGTTTCAAGTGAAGTAAACTCATCAAGTGCGCAATTTTCAAAACTGGTTAGAGAAATTGCTAACCTTGACTCAATGAATGCTTTTTTGTTGGCTTATAGACAAAATTATGGCTCTGAGGGGGCTTTGACGCCTCGTAATAGGTGAAGGCTTTATATATCTCACGGCTCTCTTGTCGCCCCCGTGTCGTGGCACGGGGCAGGCTGTTGGTCGCTAACGCTCCCGTCCCCGACACCCCCGCCGTTATTCTTTTTCCAAGTTATATCTCGCTATGTTGCTTTTTTTATCTTGTTGCCATCAGGGCGTGCTACTAGTTATCTTTTTTAATTAGTTTTTCTATTTCTGCTACACGCTCTTTTACCAATTTTTCATCATTTTTTGCTTCAACATTAAGCCTTAAAAGTGGTTCTGTATTTGAGCTTCTAAGGCTAAATCGCCAGTTAGGAAATTCTAGGCTAATGCCATCGGTATTGTCTAGTTTTGGGTTTTGTGAGGCGAAATGTTTTTTAACTTTTTCAATGGTTTTTGTGGTATCTTTAACTTTGTAATTAATCTCTCCACTGCACGGATAGGCTTTGATGCGCTCTCCTACCATTTGAGATAATGAGAGTTCAGATAGGCTAAGCAATTCAGCAATTAATAGCCAGACAATCATGCCGCTATCGCAATAGGCAAAATCACGAAAATAGTGGTGTGCGCTCATTTCTCCGCCATAAATAGCATCTTCTTTGCGCATACGCTCTTTGATAAAAGCGTGACCAGTTTTTGATTGGATGGGAATGCCACCCGCAGATTTAACTATGTCGATTGTATTCCAATTAAGGCGAGGGTCATGGATTATTTTTTAACCGTTATGCTTTTTTAGA
>JAKISM010000067.1 GCA_021648585.1 Devosiaceae bacterium
CTTTTGGGTTTTTCGTTGGGATATAAATATTCGTGAAAGCAATGGTGCTTGGTCTTGTGTGTGCAGGTGGTATTGGTTTGCAACACTTAATACGTTGACTTGGCCGCAAGTATCACTTATTCATTTGGCTGTTTTAGTGAGCGAATGGGTGTCAGCTAAAGTGCGTGGGGCGATTATTTAATTTTAATATAAATATAGTGGAAATAAGTTGCCAGAATTATTTGTTGAAACCATTGGAATGATAGCTGCAATTCTTGGAACAATTTGCTGGTTGCCCCAAGTTATAAAATTAACTCGCACTAAAGATACTAAATCTTTATCTTTATGGACAAATATTTTATTGCTTGTAACCGTTTCTCTTTGGCTGATTTATGGGCTTATGCTTGGCTCTTTACCGCTTATTATTGCTAATGTTGCCTCGGTTACGCTTATTGGTATCATTGTTATCTATAAAATTAAATATGGATAAGTTTGAGCTTAAGTTAAACTCGCCATTCATTGCCTGGCAGTCCATGAAAAAATCCATTTGAAAATGGAGCGTTGATTTTTTCTTTCTCTAAAAGCACCATTGCCTCACTCTTATCTATTTTATTATCAAGCAAATTACGAAAGACTTTGCTTGCATGAATAGTGCCTTTGCTTTGTGGGGAAATGCGAAATTTATATATGCCTATTTTTTGTAAATCGTTTATTTCATTTGCTAAATTTAAACAGGTATAAGACATGGTTTGAATACCGTTTATTGTTAAAAACTCCCGCCCCTCCAAGGTTGTTAAATCCATTCCATCTGGGTCTTCATCGCAAATAAATTTACAGCTATCTTTGGTTAATTTATGTGCGCGTGCATGATAGCATCGTGCAGAAAGCGCTAAACCAATTCGTCCGTAAATAATAATCTCTAAATCGATATTTAAATTTTTAGCGGTTTTATTAAGTTCAGCAATTGCGCTTTTTGGGATTTCTGGCGATAGAGTGATATTTGTTGCGCCATTTTTTGCAAAAAACTCTAATGCCTCTTCGTTATAAACATTCATATAAGAGCCAATAGCGTGAGGAGTGTTATTTATATTTAACAAAGCTGCAACGTCATTTGCTTCAATAAAAATATTTTTTTGTGATACTTGTTTTGCCAAAAGCCTTCTATCAATATTAGAGGTGATTTCGGCT
Source organism: Devosiaceae bacterium (assembly GCA_021648585.1). Lineage (GTDB taxonomy): Bacteria > Pseudomonadota > Alphaproteobacteria > Rhizobiales > Devosiaceae > S141-66. Next base: position 1,168 of record JAKISM010000067.1, read on the forward strand.
AAAGTTGAAAAGATAATTTTTTTGCCTGAGTTTTCTAATCGTTCAACAACTTCATCAAAAAACCCGTTAAATAATGGGGCGCGTTTTGAGCAGATAACTTCGCCAAGCACAACTTCATCAACTGGTGCTTCATCAGCAATTTTAAAATAAAAATCCCGCCAGATTTCTGGATCCCAATTATAAAGATTTGGTCCAATTATTAGTTTTGTCTTCATATTTTTAACGCCATTTTTTAGATAAAAATGCACCCTCTGTTTGTTTATGCCCTTCAGTTAATGCCAAAAGGTCGCTTATATCGGGTGTTTCGCCCTTTGCAAAAGCATCAATTGCAGAGCGAAAAGAAGAAACAACCGATTTAATATATGCTTTAGAGCGTTGTCTGCCCTCAATTTTTAATGCAGTTACGCCTGCATCTATTAAATCTGGTAAAAGATGAGTTAGGTTAAGAGAAATTGGCTCTTCAAACGCATAATATCCTTTTCGATGTGTGGCGTTATATCGTCCCTTGCAAATTGTTGGATAACCTGCATTCTGCCCACAGCCGATGCAATCAATTGCAAATTCGCCTAATCGTGTTGTTAAATTTCGGTTTTCATCTTCTTCATAATGCACAAAATTTGCTGGCGAGCAGACTCCGTCCATATTAGTTGAAAGACCTGTCACATAATTTGTGAGCGAGCAGCGCCCCTCTGCCATCATGCCAATATTGCCAAAAATAAATGCTTCAATTTCACAATCGATTGCGTCATGCACTTTTTTTATTTCAGCAACAGTTAAGATGCGAGGCAAAACTACTCGCTTAATATCAAAACGCTCACAATAAAAATTAATACTTTCAGCAGATGATGCCCCTGCTTGCACCGAGAGATGAATGCGAGCATTTGTGTGCTTTTTGCTCATATAATCCGCCATACCAATATCAGCAATTATCACCGCATCAACCCCAATAGATATAGCGTCATCTATTGCTTTTTTCCAAATATCAGTGCGCCCAGCGGTTGGAAAAGAATTTATGGCGCATAATAATTTTGCGCCCCTATCATGAGCGTAAAGCACCGATTTTGCCATTTCATCTAGCGAGAAATTAAGTCCGGGGAAATTTCGTGCATTAGTTGGCCCAACAAACCCACAATAAATCGCATCCGCGCCACCATCAACAGCAGTGCGCAATGAGGCAGGAGTGCCAGCAGGGCAAATAAGTTCTGGTTTTTGCTCTTTATCCATTTTCTTTGCCTGAATTTTTGCTAAATTTTTGCATTGCCAATAAAACAGGTTTTGAGAGAACCCCAAAACTTTTCGCAACATCTTTTGCCAAAGAGCCCTCCATATCATCAAGCGCATTTCGCAATGCAACCATTGCCTCACTATCTCCGCTAACCCTAATTTCACGATTGAAAAACAAAGCATCACTATCACTTTGCGCATCAATCATTTGCATAAGAGTTGCAAATGTCCCACAAATATAAGTGTCATGTTCAATTATTTCATTTTGATTATAGGCTTTAAGAGTTGGGTTTAGCGGGTTTGGTTGCAAGATTAAAAAAAGCGGCAAATCACTTGGATCAATCAAAAAAACCTTATTGGCGCTATCGCCCAACCGATTAAATAATTCTGGGTGCTTTTTAGCAACAGAACTAACAATATGATTTAGCAGTGGTTGCAAGATAAACAGCGGCAAAGGCGGCAATAGATTTTTCAAGCTATTTGCTTTGTCTTTATTGGCTTTTTGCTTGCCAAATGGCGAGTTTGAAAAGTGGCTATTAGATTTCATAAATCTTTGTAGCTTGTGTTTTAACCTTATATATTGATATGAATCAATTTTTTAGAAAGCTAAAATAATATTTCAATGTCCACCCTTATTTTAATGCTCGCCCTTATTTCAGTGTTCACCCTTGCAAAGCCGGTGATCCGCTAATGAGGCAATTATTTTGCATTTCCCTACATGCCCCTCATCATCTAAAAGGGCTATTCTTTTAAGCTCTTTTTCAAGTTTTCTTAATTTACTTATTTTAGCTTTTATAAATTGCAAATGATGGTGGGCAATTTCATGCGCTTGCTTACAGGATTTTTCTGGCGATGAGCTTAAATCAACTAATTCACGAATATCCTCAATCGACAGCCCAAGATCACGAGCATGTTTAATAAAAGACAAGCGCTCCAAACCCTCTCTTTCATATTGGCGCTGATTGCCACTGGTGCGGTGAGGTTTTTCAATTAACCCCATCTCCTCATAATAACGAATAGTAGGAATTTTCACTCCAGTTTGTTTTGATAATTCACCAATTAAATACATAAAATCTCCTCAAAGCTCTAATGACTAGAGCTTTATTGCAAAACGCATCTCTATGCAATTAATTTATTTATCACTAGTGTTTTGAAATCGTTTCTTAGGTTTTTTAGCAACCAAATAGACCGCAACAACAATCATCAATAATGCAATAAATACATTAAGCGAGAATTTTTCATCAAGGAATAGAGCGCCTAAAATCACACCAACCACAGGCACAACAAAATTTATCATAGATATGCGTGCCGCACCAACTCTTGAGATAAGATAAAAATATATCAAAGTCGCAATAGCTGTAGGAAAAATACCAAGATAAATTACCGCTAGCATGGATTTATTACTTGGCATTGCCATAGCAAACGGATTATCAATAATAAGTGCAAGAATTACAATTAATACTGTTCCTGATATCATCGATCCTGCACTAATAACTAAAACAGGTAATCTGGCATATTTACGCACAAATAATGTTGAAAAAGCGTACAATAAAGCTGCCAATAAAATAGCTAATTGACCCAAGAAATGCGCCCCAATTTGAGTTAATGCACTAGGTGTTATCAACACCAAAAGCCCCAATATTCCGATGAAAACACCAAATAGTGCTTTTAGGGTGAGTGTTTCATCTTCATGCACCATTGGAGCAAATAATACTGTAATAATTGGCGTAATACCCATCAATAAAGCGGCAAGCCCGCTTTCAACATAAATCTCTCCATAAGAAATAAGCACAAAGGGGATAATGCTTCCGCTAAGCCCAATAATAATCATTATTACCCACGAACGCATATCTCTTGGTAGTTTTAGTGATTTAATCCGTAAAATAGATACGATAATAAGCGTGCTAATTATCATACGAATAGCAACTAAGGTAAAGGGAGGAATATCCTTCACCCCTAATTTAATAGCTAAAAATGAGGAGCTCCAAATAAGCGCCAATAATATCCAAAGAATTATATTTTTCATAAATTTAGTTTTAACCTATCACAATGATATCGATATAGTGATAGGGAGGCATAATAGGAAAAGCAACTAAGATTAACCTAAATATGCCATCCTCTCCTCCTTAAATTTTTTCCTTGATTTTTATTTTTAAGAGGTGTAACTGCCTCAGTGGGCCACCCCTCCCCAACGAGGGGCTCACTATCTGAGAGGATAGATCATGATTGATCAAAATACTAATGCGGCTAATGCCGTAAAACCGACTACAATTCCCAACAATCCCAATTTTTCTTCAGGCCCTTGCTCCAAGCGTCCGGGCTGGAGCGTTGACATATTAGCTGGCGCACTTGTTGGCCGCTCGCACCGTGCCAAACCTGCCAAAGCACGTATTCAAAAAGCCATTGACCTCACTCGTGAGCTTTTACAAGTTCCAAGCGATTATCTAATTGGCATCGTGCCAGCCTCTGATACTGGCGCTATGGAAATGGCGCTTTGGTCATTACTTGGCGAAAGAGGCGTTGATATGCTGGCATGGGAGAGCTTTGGCTCTGGCTGGATTACTGACGTAATAAAACAACTTAGGCTTGAAAATGTAAACAAGCTAGAAGTACCTTATGGCGAATTGCCAGATCTAACAAAAGTCAATTTCAACAATGATGTGGTATTTACTTGGAATGGCACAACTTCTGGTGTTTGTGTCCCGAACGGCACTTGGATTGATGCAAATCGCACTGGCCTAACAATATGCGATGCAACTTCTGCGGTTTTTGCTCAGGACGTTGATTTTAGCAAACTAGATGTAACCACGTTCTCTTGGCAAAAAGTGCTAGGCGGTGAAGCGCAACATGGCATAATTATTCTTTCACCTCGTGCAATTGAGCGACTTGAAAGCTACACACCAGACCGTCCATTACCAAAAATCTTTCGTCTTACAAAAGGCAACAAGCTAATTTCAGGAATTTTCGCCGCAGCAACTATTAACACTGTTTCAATGTTATGCATTGAAGACGCTATTGATGCGATGCAGTGGGGACTATCTATTGGCGGCCTTGAAGGAATGCAAAAGCGAGCAAACGATAATTTTGCTGCCATAAATGCTTGGGTTGAAAAAACTGCTTGGGTTGAATTTTTAGCAAAAAAACCTGAACAGCGCTCCAACACTTCGGTTTGCCTTATCATTACTGATGAAAAAGTTAGCTCGTTAAGTGCCGATGACCAAGCAGCATTTGCCAAGCGCATGGTTGCACGTCTTGACGCTGAAAATGTCGCCTATGACATTGGCGCTTATCGTGATGCGCCATCGGGCTTTAGAATTTGGGCTGGCTCAACCATTGAAGTAAGCGATCTTGAAAAGTTAACTCCATGGCTTAATTGGGCTTTTGAAGTTGAAAAATCAGCACTTTAATTCTTACAAATTTTGGTTGGCAAAGTGCCAACCTCTCTCATTCAAATTTTCAAAATAGGAGGCAAAAATGCCTAAAGTACTCGTATCTGATAAATTAAGCCCAACCGCCGTTGAAATCTTTAAACAAAATGGCGTTGAAGTAGATTATTTGCCTGATGTAGGCAAAGACAAAGAAAAATTACATCAGATTATTGGTGATTATGACGGTTTAGCAATCCGCTCTGCAACCAAAGTAACAGCAAAAATTCTAAAAGCGGCAACCAAGCTAAAAGTTATTGGACGTGCTGGCATTGGTGTTGATAATATTGATATTCCTGCCGCAACGGCCAAAGGCGCTATCGTAATGAACACGCCTTTTGGCAATTCAATCACCACCGCAGAACATGCAATTTCTCTTATGTTAGCGCTTGCTCGCCAAATCCCTGAAGCTGATACTTCAACTCGTGCTTCAAAATGGGAAAAATCTCGCTTTATGGGCGTTGAAGTTACCGCCAAAACTCTAGGGCTAATTGGTGCAGGAAATATTGGCTCAATCGTTGCCGATAGAGCGCAAGGTCTAAAAATGAAGGTCATCGCATTTGATCCTTTTCTAACCCCTGAAAGAGCAGAAGATATTGGCGTTGAAAAAGTAGAGCTTGATGATCTATTAGCACGTAGCAATTTCATCTCACTACACACGCCTTTGCTTGATGCAACTCGAAATATTATTTCAAGAGAAGCTATTGCAAAAATGAAAGATGGCGTAAGAATTGTAAATTGCGCTCGTGGTGGCCTAATTGACGAAACTGCCCTTAAAGATGCACTTGAAAGCGGTAAAGTCGCAGGTGCAGCACTAGATGTTTATGCAACCGAGCCTGCAAAAGAGCACCCAATTTTTAACGCTCCAAATGTAATTTGCACCCCACATCTTGGCGCTTCAACATCAGAAGCACAAGAAAATGTAGCTATACAAGTAGCACAACAAATTTCTGCATATTTAATGAGCGGTGAAATAACCAATGCGCTAAATTTCCCCTCAATATCAGCCGAAGAAGCACCCCGTTTAACACCATTTGTTAATTTAAGCGAAATGCTTGGCTCATTCGCAGGTCAACTAACTGAAACAGCCATTTCTGGTATTCGCATAGAATATGAGGGCGATGTTTCCTCGCTCAATACCAAACCAATGACAGCAGCAGCAATCACTGGTGTGCTTAAACCTTTGCTTGGTGATGTAAACATGGTTTCAGCCCCAGCTTTGGCAAAAGATAGAGGCATAAATATTGAGGTGGTAAATCGTGAGCAACAAGGTGCTTATGAAAATTATATCCGCCTAACAATCACTTCTGAAACACAAGAAAGATCGGTTGCAGGGACTATTTTTGCAGGCGGTAAAGCTCGTATCATTCAGGTTAAGGGCATCAATATGGAAGCAGAGCTAACCCCAAATATGCTCTATATTACCAATGTTGACAAGCCGGGTTTTATTGGTCGTCTAGGCTCGCTCTTGGGTGATTTAGACGTAAATATTGCCTCATTTAGTCTTGGGCGCAAAGAAGAAGGCAGTGACGCAATTTCGCTTATTTCTGTTGATGCGGATATGAGTAAGGAGCAAATTGTAAAAGTAAAACAGCTTGAAGGTGTGATTATCGCAAAGGCTTTACGCTTTTAATCAAAAGCACAATTTTATTGAAAATATTTATCTGGCTCAAATAAATTGAGCCAGATTCTTTAACCGCTTACGCAACCTAAACCATCCATTTGCGCCGCATTTGTTCGAATATCACTTTCTAATCTAGATTGATCATCTTTATATTTTTCAAGTAGAAATTCAAGCTCTGTTATTTTTGGCAACATCTCTCTTATCTCAGATTCAAGATAAGCAATACGAATTGAAATATTATTATCAAGCGTACCAGCCGCCGCTGCGTTACCTCCAGATATTAGCAAAGTCGGAGTAGAAACAATCAGGTTTTTTTGAAGTTCTAAAAGCTCTGATGTTAATGTTGAATATTTATCACGGGCTTGCCTAAGATTATTGCGTGTTACTTCTTGATTTCTTTGATTATCTTCTAGTTGTCTAAATAAGTCACGCTCATTTTCACGCAACTTCTCACACCTAGCAGGATTTTTTTCTCTATCGTTCATGTCTACTCTCTATTCGTTTAAGATAAACATATAATAGCTGTCTAATGAATGAGGAGGATAAGATATTTTTCTTGATGAGGCGGTTGCAAATAAAAATTTAGTGCTGTTCTAAGCGGAACTAGCCTATGTAAATAAAGTAATGTGCATTAAAGTGCAGTAGATTTAATTCTATTGCAAAATCTTAAAATAGGTTTATATAGATAGCTAATTCCCCCTCATTATTTTTACGAGGTGGTGCGCTTCGAAGAATATCGAAACGCTCCAAACTAATATTTATGCAAATTGTGATGTTGTAATCTTTTATGGATTTAATATCTAATTCGCTTGAAAGAAAGAGAAAAAAATGGCAACGACACTTTTAATGCCCAAAGCAACCGCTGTATGGCTAATTGATAATACTGCACTTACTTTTGAGCAAGTGGCAGATTTTTGTTCTTTACATTTACTTGAAGTGCAAGGCATTGCCGATGGCGATGTATCTGGCGGTGTTATGGGAGTTAGTCCTATTAATAATGGCCAGCTAACTCGTGATGAAATTGCAAAGGCTGGGAGCGATAATTCATATAAAATGAAAATATCAGAGCCAAAGGTTTTAATCCCAACCAAACGCAAAAAAGGGCCAAGATATACTCCTATTTCTCGGCGTAACGAGCGACCAGGTGCAATAAAATGGATAGTTCGTAACCACCCAGAACTTAAAGATGCGGCGATAATTAGGCTTGTTGGTACAACAAAAACCACTATTGCGGCAGTGCGTGAGGGCACTCATTGGAATAGCGCCAATCTTAATATGCTAGATCCAGTAACACTTGGACTTTGCTCACAAATTGATCTTGATATGGAAGTAAGAAAATCATCTGGAATTTCTCCTGATGAAGAAGCTGCAATGGGCGGCACAATGTTGCTTTCAGCTGAAGAAGCCCTATCAAAATCTGCTCATACGCTTGAAGACATTATGAATATTGGTCAAAATTCTGAATTTGGTGAAACTGATACAAAGACAAATTCTGATGAAGATGTGATTGATGCCGAATCAGTATTTGCTAATCTAAAATCCATAAAAGATAGAGATTAATGCAAAAGAGCGATTAATGAAAGGCCGCAATAAGTTTGCGACCTTTTTAAGATATAAAATTAGGCAGCTTCAACCTTTAGCTTTACTAATTCATCTTTAATTTCAAGTTTTTTTCGTTTTAACTCACTAATTACCTGCTCATCTGCAGTTAGGTGGGTAAGTTCCGCTTGTAGTTTTTCTTCAAGCTCAAGGTGACGTTGCTGTAATGCAACAATATGGTTTTGTACACTCATTATATCTCCTTTGTTTAAAACAATTATATGCTCTCAAAAAAATAGCCCAATGTCGATAGAAAAATAAAAACTTTTTGTTATTTCGTGCAAAGTGAAGAAAAATGTGCAATATTACTATATAATTTAATAAAGCAGTGACCCATGTTACCACTTACAAAAATTCAAAAAGCAAAATTAGGGCTTGAATTAGCCACTAAACGCCAAGAACATACCGACCTAAAAGAATCAATTAATCTAATTATTAATTCACATTGCGCAGATAAAATGCTTGTCCAGCGCATGAAAAAACGCAAATTAGCAGTTAAAGATAAAATTATCGAAATTGAAAAAATTATTTTACCTGAAATTATCGCATAACTTGCACCCTTTTGCATTTTAGGATAGAAACTTGGCAAGAAATAGATGAACGATGTTCCATCTCTGTTGTCATGCTGAGCGCAGAATGACATCTTGCATCAATCATGCTGGGGAGTTATTCACTATACTTTTGAAGAGCCTTCTATACTTTTTTGGAAATAACAAATGTTCACATCACCTCCTATTGCTATAATTATGGGATCACAATCCGACTGGGCAACCATGCGTGAAAGTGCCAATATTCTTGATGAGTTAAATATTGCATATGAGGCTCGCATTATTTCAGCGCACAGAACCCCACAACGCCTTTATCAATTTGCCAGCGTAGCACGAGAAGACGGCTTTAAAGTAATAATAGCTGGTGCTGGCGGAGCGGCGCATTTACCCGGAATGGTAGCTTCTCTTACTTCATTGCCCGTATTTGGTGTTCCAATACAATCACACGCCCTAAGCGGCAAAGATAGCCTACTCTCAATAGTGCAAATGCCAGCAGGCATTCCTGTTGGAACTCTTGCTATTGGTGAGGCTGGTGCAAAAAATGCAGCGCTTTTAGCAGCCTCCGTGCTTTCGCTTAATAATAGTGAAATAGAAGAAAGCCTAACAATATTTAGAGAAAAGCAAACTAATTCGATTGCAGATTTTCCTGTGGATGAATAATGAATGAATAATCAAGAAAAGAAAATATTAGAGCAAGGCGCAACAATAGGCATTGTTGGCGGCGGACAATTAGGAAAAATGCTAGCTCTAAGTGCGCTACAGCTTGGCTTTAAGGTAGCAATATATTGTCCCGACCCAGATAGCCCCGCTTTTGATGTTACGCCACTTAAATTTGTTGCTGATTATGATGATGAAAAAAAACTAGCTGAATTTGCAAATCTAGTTGATATCATTACTTATGAGTTTGAAAACCTACCAACACAATCGCTCAAATTCCTTGAAAAAACAAAAGCAGTTGCCCCATCATCTAGAATTTTAGAAATTGCTCAAGACAGATTAAAAGAAAAATTGTTCTTAGCCAGCAATGATATTGCAGTAGCGCAATATATGAAGGTTGAAACTTTAAGCGATTTAGAAAATGCTATTAAAGAAATTACTTTGCCGATCGTGCTAAAAACCACACGCATGGGATATGATGGCAAGGGACAAAGAATAATTAAAACCGAGCAACAAATAGAACAAGCTTTTAATGAGCTTAAAGGCTCAACACTTATTGCTGAAAAGTTTATTTCTTTTGAGAGAGAAATATCTATCATAGTTGCTCGCAATAGGCGTGGCCAAGTACGTGATTATGATGCCAGTGAAAATATACATGAAAATCACATTCTTAAAACTAGCACAGTGCCAGCAAATATTGATAATATAACAAGAAAGCGTGCCTCTCGTATTGCCCACGAAATAATTGGATCGCTTGATTATATTGGAGTGCTGGGGATAGAATTTTTTGTTGTACCAAATGAGCCTTATGCAAAATTAATTGTAAATGAAATTGCCCCTCGTGTGCATAATTCTGGCCATTTCACACAAGCCGTGTGCCTCACTAATCAGTTTGAGCAACATATTCGTGCCATTGCTAATTGGCCGCTTGGAGATCCAACTCGCCTAGCAAATGTCACAATGGAAAACTTGATAGGTAACGAAATAATAGATGCGCACAAAGATTTGCAATCTGGCACTCGCCCAGATTTTTATGGCAAAAAACAGGTGCGTGAGGGGCGAAAAATGGGTCATTTGAACCATATTAGCTTTTTAAGCGAATAAACTCGCAAAATAACACTAATATAGTCCACAAATGCTGGACAAGCACCCTATTGTTTGCTAGTGAGCCGAACAACAGAACTAGCATAGCTGGTTGATGGAGGGTTTTCTTTGACCTTTTATTCATATCAACTCGGTAATATGCCAGTTCATTAAATTTTGAAAAGGTGATGGACTTTTGCAAGTAAGTGTACGTGATAATAATGTTGATCAAGCGTTAAGAGCGCTTAAAAAGAAATTACAGCGTGAAGGCGTATTTCGTGAAATGAAATTACGTAATCATTACGAAAAGCCATCTGAAAAAAGAGCGCGCCAAAAGGCAGAAGCAATTCGCCGCGCACGTAAATTAGCTCGCAAGCGCATTCAGCACGAAGGTGGCCTAGATACAGCTGCTCCTGCAAAGCGCAAATATTAAGTTTGCTACCATATAATTATAAAAAACCCGGCTTTTTAAGTCGGGTTTTTTATTGTTTTTTGCGAACAGAATATTCTGCCAAAATAATCCCTAAAATTACCAATATTGAAGCTATTAAATGATAGGTTTCAAATTTCTCGCCAAGAATAATTATTGAT
>JAKISM010000068.1 GCA_021648585.1 Devosiaceae bacterium
CATTATAAATCTTAAAGGAGAATATTATGCTCAAGGATTTGATAGTTCATCTAGAAGGCAATAAAGAAGATAAAGTACGCTTAGCCTATGCTGAATTGCTAGCTGTGCGTCATGGTGCTTTTATCACCGGATTATTTAGCAACATAGTGCCTGATAATGTTTATAGCGCTGGTTATGGCTCAATGTTAGCAGCACAATCTGCTTCACAAATGCAAGAAACCGCAATGGAAAACGGTGACAAAGCAGAAAAAAAATTAAAAAAAATGCTAGATAAATTGAGCGCAAAAACAGAATTACGCCGTCTTGATGTAAGCCCTTCAATCGCCCCTCAAAAGGTTAGCGCTGAAACAAGAACTTCTGATTTAATGATTGCAACTCGCCCCTACAATCACCATAGTGCCGCACCTGAATTGCTTGAAGCAGTATTATTTAACTCTGGTCGGGCAGTATTTTTTGCACCCCCAGCAATAATGCCAAATGGTGAAATTGATCATTGTGTTGTAGCTTGGCGAAATACTCGTGAAAGTTCTCGTGCGGTTTCTCAAGCTATGCCAATTTTAACAAAAGCAAAAGAAGTTACTATTGCGCTGATAGCAGAAGAGGGTAGCAAAGAATTTGAAAAATCTATGCCCGGCGCAGATATTGCAAGGCATTTAGATAGGCATGGAGTTAATGTACAAATACGCCAAATCACTGAATGGTCAAATCCTGCAGAGGCATTATTAAACGAAATGGCAAGAATAGATGGCAAATTATTAGTCATGGGTGGTTATGGCCATTCACGCTTTAGAGAATTAGTGCTTGGCGGAGTTACAAGAGATATCCTTAAAAATTCCGAGTTCCCAGTATTAATGAGCCACTAGCCTTTTATTTAACAGTTTTGTCCTCAAAAGGAGAATATGTTATGCACAATTTGCCTAAATCATTTCGCCACATAAAATTAGAGCTAGCCCGTGAGAAAGATAACCCAAGAGGTGATGGCGAACATGGCTATGATATCCTTGCTCCTTTAATGTCTGATGGCAAAATTGACAGCGAAATTGCTAAAAAAAATCGTGCGAAATGTCGGGTTCGCCGCTTTAGACCCAATGAACCAGATGCAATAGGCCTATTATTACACGGACCGGGCGGTCGCTGGAGCATTGATTATGATGATACAAGACCAGACGATGATGAAGCAGCCTTTAGGTTTGGCGATGAGCATTTCACACTTGGAGAATATGTTTCAATAAAAGAAGATGATGGTAAAATGCACACTTTTAAAATAACTTTGGTACAAGAGCTTTAGGGTCAAGAAATTTAGAAAAATCTCTACTTGCAATAGAGGTGCGATTATAAAAGTTCATTTTATTTATTAATCTTATCAACTGTAATAATTCTAAAAGTGTTAGAATTTATCGTAATAATAATATTATTTTTAATATTTGTAACATAAAAGTTTTTTCCAGTTTTCGAAAAATACTTCTCTTCAGTTTTTTCTAAAGTAGAAAATATAAAATCTTCAATTTGTTTTTTTGAAAGCTTGAGATTAAGTTTTTTATTTATTCGTCCATAAACAAGTTCTGTATAACAAAGATTTTCTAAAATCTTGCTTTTATTTATACTCACATTATTTTCCCAAATATTAAAGTAACGTAATTATTCATAATAGAAATAGCAGCACACAAATCAATCAATATCTGATAATAAATTCCTCAACTTGCTCTTAATTGTTTGAGTTTGCTGCACCTTATCACTTATTTCCTTAAATCCCTCAAGTTGTTGTAATTTTTTTGCTTCAACCAGCGGCATAGAAAAAACAATAATCTCTTCCTCATTAAAATTATCAATATTTGCAACTTGCTCTATTTTTGCGCTAATCATACCGCCAGCAATGGTATTATTGCTATCAGGATCAATTAGAATAAAAGAACCAGTATCAGGGTTTTCATCATAAATATCAAAATTAGCCTCCTCTTCAAAGCGCAATTTCACCTTGCCAATATTATTTAATTCAAAGCTATCACAAGCATTATATTGCCCACTTTTAAGATCAATCACACTAATCGGCTCAACCACAACTCTTTGCAGCTTGCTTGAAGATTTTAGCCAATAGCGTTTATTTGCAACTATCCCACTTTGAGCCAAGCAAATAATATTGGCACTAAAATTATGCCCTACTAACGGTCTAGCATCAATCGAGCTTATCATATCACCTCGTGCAATATCAACATTTCTATCAAGCTCTAAAGTAATAGCATCACCCGCAACTGCTGCATTACGCACCAAATCAAAAGTGATAATATTTGTTACATTTGCCTTTATGCCTGAAGGTAAAATAACCACACTATCACCGGGTTTTACAGCGCCGCCACTTACAGTTCCCTGATAGCCTCGAAAGCTCTCATTAGGACGACAAACTCTTTGCACAGGCATACGAAAACCAACCGTTTGCTTTGATCTAATAGTCGCCCTTTCAAGAGCCTCAAGCAAAGTTGGCCCTTCATACCAACCCATATGTTCTAAATCTTTATTTACAACATTTTCACCCTTTAATGCACACATAGGAATAGAGATAATATCTGTTATTCCAAGTGAAAGAGCAAATTCGCTAAATTCTGTTTCTATAGTTTCAAAAAGCTGCCTATCATAATTTGCCAAATCAATTTTATTTACCGCCAAGATAAATTGCTTAATTCCCATCATAGAGGCAATCATCGCATGGCGTTTTGTTTGCTCCAAAATGCCAACACGGGCATCAACCAATAATATCGCTAACTCAGCACTTGAAGCACCAGTTGCCATGTTGCGAGTATATTGCTCATGCCCCGGTGTATCAGCAACAATGAAAGTTCGCTTTGAGGTTGAAAAATAGCGATAAGCCACATCAATCGTAATGCCTTGCTCTCTCTCAGCTTGTAATCCATCAAGCAATAAAGCAAATTCTGGCAGATTAAGACCATCTTTTTGTTTACGACTATCTTTTCTTAAGCGCTCTTCTTGATCCTCTTTAACTGCCTTTGTGTCCCATAACAAACGACCAATGAGGGTAGATTTACCATCATCAACCGAGCCACAAGTAATAAAGCGTAATGGGCTTAGATTTTTTAGCGTAGATTTTGTTAAATCTTGTTGCTTTGCAAGGTTAAGCTCTGACATTAAAAATACCCTTCACGTTTTTTCATTTCCATCGATCCTGCCTGATCACGATCAATCGCCCGCCCCTGTCTTTCAGAAACTGTAGCTACTTCTATTTCTTCAATTATCTCATCAATGTTTCTGGCCTCTGATTTAATTGCACCAGAAAGAGGAAAACAGCCAAGCGTTCTAAAACGAATATCCATTTGTTTTATTTGCTCATTTGGCGCTAATTCTAAGCGCTTATCTTCTGCCAAAATCAACATGCCATCACGCTCAATCACTGGGCGGTTTTTAGCAAAATATAGCGGAACAATCGGAATATCTTCGGCTCTAATATATTGCCAAACATCGCTTTCAGTCCAATTTGAAAGCGGGAACGCCCTAACGCTCTCCCCCTTTTTTATCATGCCATTATAAATTGACCAAAGCTCGGGGCGCTGATTTCTAGGATCCCAACGATGATCTGGCGTTCTAAAAGAATAGATACGCTCTTTTGCTCTTGATGCTTCTTCATCACGGCGTGCGCCACCAAAAGCTGCATCATATTGCCCATCATCAAGCGCCATGCGCAAAGCCTCTGTCTTCATAATATCGGTATAAAGCGCTGAGCCATGAGTAAAGGGCGTTACATTTTCATTTACCCCGCGAGGATTGGTAAAAGAAATTAACTCAAGCTCATATCGCTTGATAAGTTCATCACGAAACTCAATCATTTGCGAAAATTTCCAACCCGTATTTATATGTAATAGTGGAAAAGGAATTTTTTCAGGATAAAACGCTTTACGAGCTAGATGTAAAAGAGTTGATGAATCCTTACCAACCGAATATAACATTACTGGATTTTCAAATTCAGCAGCAACTTCACGAAAGATAAAAATAGCTTCATTTTCAAGCTCTTTTAGGTGCGGCTCTAATGGGGGTTTTTGATGGTTTTCAGGCTCATTCATGATATTACTTGCTGCTCACTTATTATTTGTTGTTCATCTGCACTAAAATGTAATCCGCACTCTTTTTTCTCATCATTTTCCCACCACCAGCGACCTGCCCGCTCATCTTCGCCAAGTTTTATTGCCCGAGTGCAAGGCTCACAACCGATTGAGGGGTAATTTTTTTCATGTAGTGGATTTATCGGGATTTTATTATCCGCAATAATTTGCTTAAGCTCATCTAAAGAAATATCCGCCAGTGGGTTTAATTTTACCAAACCATGCTCATTATCAAATTGAGCAAATAAAATATCGCTACGATTGTTAGATTGCTCACCCCGCAACCCAGTAATCCACGCATCAGCCTTTTTAAGCGCACGTTTTAGCGGAGCAATTTTCCTGACATAACAACAAGCAAGGCGAGCCTGTTTGCTATCATAAAATCCATTTAATGAATATTGCTCAATATAATCTTGCAGCTGTTTAGCGTCAGGCTGATATTCAATAATATCAATATTAAAGTGATTTTTTGTTTTCTCTATCAGCTCCAAACTCTCACTAAAAAGTCGCCCAGTTTGTAAGGTAACAATTTTTATAGATTTTGCACTATTAGCTATCGCCCAACTAATAGCCTGATCTTCAATGCCAAGCGAACTTGTAAAGATAGGATTTGAAAAATTTTCCGCAATAAAACTCAATCTGTCCTTTAGGGATAATAAAGGAAAGTCATTATTTATCTTTGCAATTATCTGATTTTGCTTTTGTTCATTCATTAAATATAGGCCTTTTATTTATACCTATAAAATGAACTAAAAACTCATCTCTGCAAAGAAACAGCGTTCTATATTTAGCGATAAAGAGGAAACATTGTTGCAAGAACAATGATTTTAATAGTGCAACATTTCTCAAAAAATATATTTGCTTCTCAACATCATTTATTTTTTAGAAAAAATTTCTATTTCTGCTTTGAACAATAGAACCATGCGCCACGACATTTAATTTGAGCAAAGCTATAATAAGGAGAAAATCTTTCCAGCAATTAATTTTGAGCAAAAATAAATGGCGCGTAAATTCATAGAAAAAATAGTAACCGCAAATGCTCTTTTACAAGGCGATGTTATTTATTTCACTAAACAAAATGTTTGGTCACGCAATCACCAAGACGCAATTATTGCCCATACGATAGAGCAAGCAAATGAGTTATTAGAAAAAGCAGAGCAACAACAAGATATTATTGTTGGCGCATATTTGGCCGATGTTTTTTTAGATGAAGCAAAAACAGCCTCCCCTTTGCATTTTCGTGAAATTTTTCGAAGCAAAGGTCCATCAAATTATTTTCACGGCAAACAAACAAAGACTTAGAGTTTTAAGAGAGTAATATGTATCAATATAATCAATTTGATAAACATTTCGTAGCAAATAGAGCAAAGCAATTTCGCTCACAAGTAATGCGGCGATTAGATGGTTCATTAAGCGAAGAAGAATTTAGACCTTTACGCCTAATGAACGGGCTTTATCTGCAATTACACGCCTATATGTTACGAGTAGCAATTCCCTACGGCTCGCTAAACTCAAAGCAAATGCACCAATTAGCCTATATTGCAAAGAAATATGACAAAGATTATGCGCATTTCACCACTCGCCAAAATATTCAATATAACTGGCCAAAACTAAAAGATGTACCAGATATTTTAGATGATTTGGCTCAAGTTGATATGCACGCCATTCAAACATCAGGTAATTGCATTAGAAACGTAACCAGCGATCATTTCGCAGGCGCTTCTATTGATGAAATTGCCGACCCACGCCCAAGCGCTGAATTATTACGCCAATATTCAACCGATCACCCGCAATTTCAATTCCTACCAAGAAAATTCAAAATTGCCATTTCAGGTTCACCAAACGATAGGGCGGTAATTAAATCGCACGATATTGGCCTGCTTATGAAAAAAGATGAGCGGGGCAATTTGGGCTATGAAATATATATTGGTGGCGGGCTTGGGCGCTCGCCATTTGTTGGCAAATTGCTTAAAGATTTTTTACCAAAAGCCGACCTTTTGCCCTATATAGAAGCAATTATGGTTGTCTATAATCTTAATGGGCGGCGTGATAATAAATATAAAGCCCGCATTAAAATCCTGGTGCATGAAAGTGGAATTGAAAAAATAAAACAGGAAGTTGAAGAACATTTCATTGAGCAAAAACAAAATTTCAAACAACCCTCAGATAAGTTAATTTCTGCAATAAATGAACGCTTTAAGCTACCAAATTTCAAACAAGCAAATATAGATAATTATGAAATCGAGCTTAAGCAAAATGCGCAATTTTCTAGTTTTGTAAAAAATAATATCAGCGAACATAAGAATAAAGATTATTCGATTATTTCTGTGTCGCTAAAAAATATTGGTGAAACTCCGGGTGACGCAACATCAGATCAAATGCAAATATTAGCAAATTTAGCAAAACAATATTCTCACGATGAATTGCGCATAAGCCATGAGCAAAATATCATATTACCGCACGTGCATAAATCCGATTTGCCAGAAGTTTTTAAAGAGTTGCAAAAAGCAAATCTTGCAACAAATAATATTGGGCTTATTTCAGATATTATTGCCTGCCCCGGAATGGATTATTGCGCGCTTGCAACCGCTCGCTCTATTCCCGTTGCCAAGCAAATTGCTAAACATTTTAATGAGTTAAATCTTGAAGAAGAAATCGGACAATTAAAATTAAAAATCTCTGGTTGCATCAACGCATGTGGTCATCATCATGTTGGCCATATCGGAATTTTGGGTTTAGAAAAACAGGGCAAAGAAAGCTATCAAATAACTTTGGGTGGTGAAGAAAATCTTTCTATGAACATTGGCAAGAGAGCCGGACCCGGATTTTCTTCCGATGAATTATTGCCCGCCATTAAGCGCCTAATAGAGGCCTATCTAAATTTACGTCAAAATCCAGAAGAGAGTTTTTTAGCCAGCTATAAACGCTTGGGCGAAAAGCCCTTTATTAACGCCCTATACCCCAAAGAGGAAAAAGCAAATGTTGCATAAACAACAAAAAGCATTTTCTAATATTACTGCTAAAAGCATAATTGTTAGAAATGGCTTTTTTGAAAAAGCTGAGATTGATAATTCAAAAAACATCTTAGAAATTGATGGTAATGCTAAAATTAGCCAAATTGATTTAAGCAAAGATATGATAATAATTGAATTTGAAAAATTTGCAGATGGGCGAGGTTTTTCGCTAGCAAAACTATTGCGCCAAAATGGATTTAAGGGAATAATTCGTGCCAAAGGAAACTTACTTGTAGATCAATATCCACTAGCTATTCGTTGCGGTTTTGATGAGATTGAAATCTCACTTGCTCACGCCCAACGCCAACCGCAAAATCAGTGGCAAGAAGTGCTAACAAGAACAAATAATAATTATCTTGATAGGCTCATGCTAGCTTAATAAAATAGAGTATAGTAAAAATATAAGGGTCAATTCATTTGCTTGCCAAACAGCAAATATTATATTTTTCATAAATACTAAAAAGTTTGAGAAAGATGTGATAAACATAAATTTCGAATCGTGGAAGAATAAAATACCTGTTTGGATTGTTGAAACTATTGGAATGTCAGCTGCATTGCTTGGCACTATTTGTTGGCTGCCCCAAGTTATAAAGTTAGTTAGATTTAAAGAAACACATGCTTTGTCTTTATGGACAAATGTTTTAATATTGGCAACGGTTAGTCTTTGGTTGATTTATGGGATTGCGCTTGGCTCTTTGCCTATTATTATTGCAAATATTGCCTCAGTGACAATGGTGAGTATTATTGTAATTTATAAAATTAAATATGGCTAATATAGTAGTTTAGCTTTATAATTGTGATTTTATTGTGAGGATATTTTTTTAAGTGGCAAGGGGAATTTTTGAGGCATACTGTAAGTATGGCGATGAAATTGCCCGCCGCTAATTAAGAAAATATACCATAAGAAAAGTACAATTATAAAGCTAAACTACTATATATTAAACCCGCCACTCATACCCTGCAATGCCATGATAAAAACCATTTGAATATGGTGCGCCCAAATCTTGCTCATCAAGCATAGCGCTTGCTCCTTCTTTATCTATTTCACCATCAAGCAATGAGCGAAAGACCTTACTAGCTTTTATCGTGCCACTTGAATGAGGAGAAAGGCGAAAATTATTAATGCCAATTTCTTGCAATTCGCTTATTTCATTGACCAAGTTCAAATAAGTATAAGACATGGTTTGAATACCATTTATGGTTAAGAACCTTTGCCCTTCAAGGGTTGTTAAATCCATGCCATCTTCATCAATATCACAAATAAATTTACACGTATCCTTAACTCTATCATGCGCTCTAGCATGATAACAACGCGCCGAAAGCGCCAAGCCGATACGCCCAAATATTTGCACTTCAAGTTCTACATCTAATTGCTTTGCTATTTTATTAAGCGCCTCTATCCCCGATTTTGGCATTTCAGGATTTAGGCAAATATTAGTTGCGCCATTTTTGGCAAAAAACTCTAACGCATCTTCATTATAACAATTTACATAAGAGCCAATGGCGTGCTTTTTATTCTTTAGAAAAAATAAAGCCGCAATATCATTGGCCTCAATGAAAAAATTCTTATCATTTGCCTGTTTTTCCATTAAACGACGATCAACATTTGAAGTTACTTCTGCGAGAGTTGAAAACACAATTTGCTTACCAGCTTTTTCTAACCGCTCAACAACTTTATCAAATTCACCATAAAATAATGGCGCACGTTTTGAGCAAATAACTTCACCAAGAAACACTTTATCAATCGGTGCAACATCTGCCACCTCAAAATAAAAATCACGCCATTTTTCTGGCTGCCAATTAAAAAGATTTGGCCCAATATTTAATTTTGCTTTATTCATTTTATTGTCCTAACGCCAAATCTTAGATTTAAACGCACCTTCGGTCTGTTTATGACCTTCGGTAAGTGCTAAAAGATCACTAATATCTGGTGTTTCGCCTCTTGCATATCCATCTATTGCGTTGCGAAAAGAAGAAACAACTGAGCGGATATAAGATTTTGAGCGTTGTCGCCCTTCAATTTTAAGAGCGCTTACACCTGCCTTAATAAGGTCAGGCAAAAGATGCGTTAAATTAAGGCTTATCGGCTCTTCAAAGGCATAATAAGCGCCACGATGATCTGCATTATAGCGCCCCTTACATATAGTTGGATAACCAGCATTTTGCCCACAAGCAATGCAATCAATGGCAAATTCGCCCAACCGTGTGGTGAGGTTATTATCTATATCTTCTTCATAATGCACAAAATTTGCAGGCGAGCATACGCCGTCCATATTGGTGGATTTACCAGTGACATAATTGGTCAAAGAACAACGCCCCTCTGCCATCATGCCAATATTGCCAAAAATAAATGCTTCAATTTCGCAAGGAATTTCATCGTGCACCTTTTTGATTTCGGCAACGGTTAAGATGCGTGGCAACACAACCCGTTTGATATCAAATCTACTGCAGTAGAAGTTGATTGCCTCGGCTGATGAGGCACCAGCCTGTACCGACAAATGCATGCGTTGGTCAGGATGGTTTTTGCTTAAATAGTCCGCCATACCGATATCGGCTATTATGATGGCATCAACGCCGATACTTACAGCATCATTGATGGCCTCTTTCCAGATATTGGTGCGACCGGCCGTCGGAAAGGAATTGATCGCCGCCAGAACCTTGGCACCATGATCACGGGCGTAAGAGGTGGCCTTGTCCATTTCAGCTACGGTAAAATTCAATCCGGGGAAATTGCGGGCATTGGTCGGCCCCTGAAAACCGCAATAGATGGCATCGGCGCCGGCATCAACGGCTGTACGCAATGCGGCAGGGGTGCCTGCGGGGCACACAAGTTCGGGTTTGAATATATCTGTCATTGCTTGTTTCCGGAAAACCTGTTTGCCATGTCAATCAGCAAGCGCACCGGGCCCCGAAGAGGACCAAAGGAGGCTGCAACATCATCAGCCAGCGTGGTGTCCATATCATCAAGCGCGTTGCGCAAAGCCACAACAGCTTCTGCATCGCCGGTGATGGTCAAATCCCGGTTAAAGAACAAGGCATCGCTGTCGATCTGGCTATCGATCATCTGGAGCAATGTCCCAAATGTTCCGGAAATAAAAACATCATGTTCGATGCTGGAGCCGCGATTATACGCCCTCAGCCGTGGAATATCGGGATCGGGTTGCAGCATCAGAAAAAACGGCATGTTGGAAGGGTCAATCAGGAAGCGTTTCTTGCAGCTGTCTCCCAGACGGGCAAACAGTTCGGGATGGCGCCCGGCAACATTGGTAACAATTCGGGTCAACAGGGGCTGGATAACAAACAGCGGCAATGGCGGCAGCAGCCGCGCAAATCCTTGCGCTCTGCCACCGGCGGTGGTTCCAGTCTCAGGCCCTGGGTTTCTGGCAATCATTGATGACTTTTAGGAAACAGGCTGAACAGTGTCTTTGATATTAATCAAACGGGCAAATATATATTCCGAATCAAAGTATCGGGGCCAAAAAAGCAGTAGGTCCAGAGCCTAAATTGCAAATTCCTCTTCAAGCTCACTGACATCGCCAAAGGTGTCTGACACATGTGTGGCAAAGGGACTGCGGTTGCCTCGATAGAGAATGCCTGTATTGAACCCGTCATCGGTCATGATACGACGCGCAGCGCGGCCGGGATCATCGGTTTCTTCGACAACCGCCTTATGCACAGTATTTTTCCATTCACGCTCGTCTGGTCGGAAAGTTACACAAGGCGAGAGAATTTGAACAAAAGAAAATCCCGGATGTTCTACCGCCTCAATCAGCGTGTTTGTGGTGCCCTTGATGTCGCCGGAAAAGGTTCGGGCAACAAAATTTGCGCCCGATGCAAGAGCAATTACCAGTGGTTGAAACGGGTTAAGCCCGGTGCCACCAGGAGATAATGCGCTGTCCCAGTCCGGTTCGGTTGTGGGTGATGGCTGGCCTTTGGTCATTCCATATACGCGGTTATCCATGACAACATAGGTCATGTCGACATTGCGACGGCAAGCATGCAGAAAATGGTTGCCACCAATGGAAAAACCATCGCCATCACCACTCATTACCATTACGGTAAGATCAGGTCGGGAAACTTTCAGACCCGCCGCCAGCGCCAGCGAACGCCCGTGCACACCGTGAAAACCATAGCAGTTTGTGTAGGCCGGAATACGTGATGAACAGCCTATACCGGAAATCACAGCAATATCTTCCGGTGCCCTGCCAAGAGCCACAAGCGCCTTGGTGATGGACATAAGCACATGGAAGTCGCCACAACCTGGACACCATATGGGGGTGATATCGGATTTATAGTCTGCCGCCTTATAGGCCAGCTTTTGTGGGGCGTTCATGGGGTTTTCCAGTCTCGAATTTGATTACAAATTTGTCCAAGTCAGCCTCTGGTGGAATGGGGAAAATGGTGCTCGCCATTGATTCGCAGATTCGCACCACACGGATTGCAAATAAACGCCAATTTATCAGCACTGTTGAACCCTGCGCAAGCGCTTCCACACTTTTAACCAATATGTTGCCAACGGTTCACCCAATCCAGACATTTTCAATCCCCGGCAGTTTCAATTCAAAGGGTGTCAATCATTTAACCATTACATTTTAGTTTTTAACGGC
>JAKISM010000069.1 GCA_021648585.1 Devosiaceae bacterium
TTATCGTTTAAAATAACAATCAAGCGCTGCTCCATTGCCCCTGCGTTATTCATTGCTTCATAAGCCATGCCAGCGCTCATTGCGCCATCGCCAATCACCGCAATAACATTGCGATTTTCACCATTTAATTCTGCACCAACCGCCATGCCCAAACCAGCAGAAATAGAGGTAGAAGAATGCCCCGTGCCGAACGGGTCATATTCACTTTCGCTACGATTAGTAAAGCCGCTAAGTCCACCCTTTTGGCGCAAAGTGCGAATGTCTTTTTGTCTGCCTGTTAATATTTTGTGGGGGTAAGATTGATGCCCAACGTCCCAAATTAACCTATCATAAGGAGTGTTAAAAACATGATGAAGCGCAACACTAAGCTCAACAACGCCAAGCCCCGCACCAAGATGCCCCCCAGTTACAGAAACCGCATCAATCACTTCTTGGCGAACTTCAATGCAAAGCTCTTTTAGTTGCTCACGATTTAAATCACGTATGATTTTTGGCTCTGATAATTTATCAAGCCAATTAGATGTGATATCAGATGAAATATGGGTAATATTGCTGCTCACTATATCTGCTCGCTATAAATCAAATTATTCTTATTATAACAAATGTTTCTAACAGAGAATGCTAGCTTTGTAACTATTTAAATGGCTATTTATTTTGATGCCACAAGTAAAGGGGAGGAGGAGGTAAACTGGTTCATTTTTAAACCTGAATTTGCATATTTCCCAAATGAAAGTTTTTCACCAAAACCACCTAATTCTAGCGCGGGGTTAAAATCTGCCACATCGGGTTCAAAAATTACAGCATAGCGCTTAGAACTCATAGCTTGTGGGTCGGTAAATATTTCTGCAATATGAAATAAATCTGGCAAAACTAAATCAAATTCACGCTGAGTTAACTTTAAAGGTTTTAGCTTTTTTTCACCTGATGCTAGTTGAATATTATTCGAATTTATCACTGCGCTAAAACTGCTATCTATTAAACTTTGTGGAATTATTGGAAGACCCGCATTAAGAGAGCCTAAGACAGAAGCCGTAGTTATTTTATCTAATGAGGCTTTGGCTTTTTCATTCTCTATTAGTTCTTTTACTGCAAGTTGAGCATTTGGAGTTGCAATATTTACTGGCGCATAAGCTGAAATTTGCGGGTTTATTTCACTATCACTTAACCTAGAGAGCAAGATGCGTGGTGCTGGAGAAATCGGCTGGGTAGAATCACCAGCATCATTATTTGTTGCAACTTGAATGGCATCATTTGCAGATTTTATTACAAGTTCTGTTAGTTGTGTATCAATAATAGAGCTAGGGCGAGTGAAGGGAGTAGGTGTTTTTTCTGGTGATATTTGTGCAATTTGAATAGTGTTTTTAAGGCGCGCTTGTGGGGTTGGGGCTTTAGGAGGTCTATTTGATTTTGGCGCAGCGACCTGAGTAGAGGTAGCTTTGGCTACTCTAACTTCATTAGTTGAAGAATTTTCATTTCTATCACCAAAAAATAAATCAAACAAGTTTGTGGGGTTGCCATTATTTGACGAAGCACTGGCTCGTGCGCTGTTATTGTTAGTAGCATTTGCTACACGAGTAGTAGCTCTTGGGGTTGAGCGTGAAGAGCAAGGAACGGCATTACATTTTTTCCATTGTGCCATTGCATATTGATATCCCTTATTAGAAATAGGAACACCTGTATTTGGAACATGTAAAGTTCTTCCATTCGGGAAAAGTCTTTTTAATTGCGCGGTTGTCATGCGCGGCCAAGCGCGTACAGAGCCAGTATCAAGATGGACAAAGGGAGAGTTTGATGCTGGGTAATAACCAACACCACCAACTTGTTTTTTCATAGCTATTTCACGTAATTTCCTGATGGATACTCCGGGAATAAAAAAATCTAGTGCTTGTCCTTTGGTGTGGCGAGAGCCTTTTGCGACTGCTCTTGATCTTGAACGCAACATTTCATTAGTTTTGGGCGAGCGGTATGCTGAAACAATATGAATTGGGCCACTTGCTCCGCTTTCCTTATAGACTTCCCAAACTAAATCAAACAGAGCTGGGTCCATATTTGTTGGCTCATTGCGTCGCCAATCACGAGTCATGTGGTTTAGTTCAGCAAGCCCTTTTTTATCATAGCGGCCATTGCGCTTAAAAGTGATTTTT
Organism: Devosiaceae bacterium; assembly: GCA_021648585.1. Taxonomy (GTDB): domain Bacteria; phylum Pseudomonadota; class Alphaproteobacteria; order Rhizobiales; family Devosiaceae; genus S141-66. Next base: position 2,145 of record JAKISM010000069.1, read on the forward strand.
GCAGTTTCTTTTGTGTGGGTGTAATAAACATAAAGGGTGCGAGTATCTCTTGAAGCATTGGCGGGGGAAATTACTGTTATCAAAATAGTGATAAAAGCCAGAAAACAGGCAAGGAATAGGCGTAAATATTTTCGCTGAATTGCTAAAATTTGCACCTTTTATCTTCCCCTAAAACTATTTATTGAATATAATTAAATATTAACATTGGCATAATTTAGACTTTGTTAACAACAAGCTAAATTATTACTATATTCACAATTTATATATCTGCCAAATATATTTTTCTTGCATATTTTCTTTTGATTTTGTGAACATAAATCACGGCATAAGCAAGGCAGTTTTATAGTTATAATTAATGTGGACTATATGCCTAACAAAACCTTTAGGCGTTTATTGTGGCCATAGATATCACCGTAAGACCTTACAGACCCATTTTTATCAATTCTAAGGGTGAAATATGCCAAATGAACAGGAATATGAGTGGCAACATTGTTCCATCGCTCTTTTTTGCCTCCTCTTTGTGAGGCAATAGAAGCATAAGTGATTTTTGGCTCAATTTGTAAAAGTGCTTTTGCAAAATCCCAAGGATCTTTTACTCGTACGCAGCCATGAGAAAAGGCACGACGTGATCGAAAAAATAAGGATTTAGAGGGCGTATCGTGTAAATAAACTGCATGTTTATTGGGGAATAGAAATTTTACGCTCCCAAGGGCATTCCTTGGACCGGGACGCTGGCGTACGTAAAACCTATTCATACTTGTTGTTGACCAATCAATATTCCTATCATTTATAACTTTGCCACCTGAAACTAGCTCCATGTTTTGTGAGGCAAGATAATTTGGGTTGGATTTTATTGATGGGGCAAGCTCATTATTTAAGATTGAACGAGGCACGTTCCAATAGGGATTGACTACAATATGCTCGATCTCATCAGAAAACATTGGGGTTTGGAATTTGGTTTGCCCAACAACAACCCTTGTTGAAAACGTTACTTTGTCGTTGTTATTTATTGTTAATCTATATTCTGGGATATTAACAAATACGTTGAAATTACCCAAATCACGTGGCAACCATCGCCAAATTTCCATGTTAGCAATAATATCCTCTTTGGTGGTAGCATTGCCACCATTAAAAGCGGCGATTGTTGCAGGGCCTATTATACCATCACTGGTTAGTCCCATTTTAGTTTGAAATTCTTCAATGGCAACAAGCAGGGTTTCATCATAAATGTTTTCATTTATATTTGCAGAAACAATTTCAAGCCTTTGGCGAATTAGGGGTAGGCGAGTATCTTCATCACCAAGCCGCAATATTTTACCGTCAGCAATAATAGCTACTTGCTTAATAGTACCATTATAATGGCGTGCAAGAACCGATTTAAGCGCAATATATTCTTTATGCTTTGGCTCAAGGGCTAATAAAATACTTATAGGATTGTCTGAATATACCATATCCAATAATAGTTTAGCTCTATCTATTTTATTTGGCTTATAATCAAAATTATTAGATACTTTCCTTGAATTTATGCGTCCACCATAAGCGTCTTGTGCATAATTTAGGGCAACTGCAGAAAAAGCAGTTTCAACATAAGCAAGTTTAGTCTGATCATTGCCTATTAATTCAAGATTTATATCATCTGTTAGGTAATTTTTTGGCTCTAATCCACTTAGGTAAGCGTTGTTAAAGAGCTCAATGATTTTTAGTGCTTTGTTTGAAAAAGCAGTTTTACCAGCCTCGTCTTGAGTTAGCCAAATCGGTTCAAAATGACGGGCGCCATAAAAATAATATAATTTTTGTGCGTCATACCATTTACGGCTTTCAAACTTTTGCGAATCATAATTTGAGCGAAGCTGTTTTTTAATTATCTTGGCAATGGGTGATCGGGCTGGTGCTATAACGACCCGAGTTACTTGTTTGCCATTAATTGTAAGTGTTTCTTGAGCATTGCTTAATGAAATTGGGGTGAGCAGAACGCTAGCTGCCAATATAATTCTTAAAAAAGATTTCATTATTTCTATCCTGTCCTCACACTTATATTCCCCAAAAAGGGTTTATAGTATTCTTGCAAATACTACCTTGCAAATACTACCTTGCAAATATTACCAGAGAAAATTTAGAATGATTTGGTGATTTGCTCAATTACCTTTAGAAAATGTGAGAGTCAGCGTCAAATAAAATTAATTTACTAGGCCGCGGTTTTCTCGCCCTGCTCTTCAAGGCCATATTCTTTAAGTTTTCTATAAAGGGTTGAGCGTCCAATTTTTAAGGAACGAGCAATTTGAGACATATGGCCTTTATATTTCTCAAGAGCAAAAATTATTAACTGCTTTTCAAGCTCTGCGAGCGGAGTTATTTCTCCATTTTCGCTTAAAAATCTCTCAGCTATGGGAGGAACGATGTCATTTTCTTCTAAAATGAGTGATGTATCGTCAATATGAATTGGTTTGTCTTTTGCGCCTTGTGCTTTTGTTGCAAGGCGGAGTTGCTCACGTGAGGAGGTGCTTAAGTTAATTTGCGGGAAGTCAACTTGACGCAAATAAGCCCCTTCTGCTAAAACTAAAGCACGAAATACGCAGTTTTCTAATTGTCTAATATTGTTTGGCCAATTAAAATCTTGCAACATTTTTATAGTGTTTTTAGAAATACCATGAATTCGTAAGCCAGATTCAGCGCCAAAACGAGCGATGAAATGTTCGGTTAATGGTATGATGTCTTCTTTTCTATCACGAAGGGGGGGAACATAAATTGGAAAAATATTAAGTGAATAAAAAAGATCCTCACGAAATAAGCCTGATTGGGTGAGATTTAGCAAACGTTTATTGGTTGATGAAATCACTCGAACGTTGACTTTTTTTGGATCAGATGAGCCAATAGGTTCAATTTCGCCTTTTTGAATGACATTTAATAATTTTATTTGGGTTGAGTTTGGTAATTCCCCAACTTCTTCAAGAAAAATTGTGCCGCCATTGGCCTGCTCAAACTTACCCTTAAGATCAGTTGTTGCTTTTGGGGTAGCGCCTTTGATATGACCAAAAAGAGTTGCCTCAATTTGGTCTTTAGGAATTGCGCCGCAATTTACACTAATAAATGCTTTGCCACGACGATCACCCGATCCTTGAATAGCCCGTGCTATCATTTCTTTACCAACTCCCGTTTCCCCTTCTATTAAAATAGGAATGGAGTTTTTTGCAGCCTTATTAATGAGATTTATCACCCTAACCATTTCAGGGCTTTTTGTAATAATATCATTAGTTGAGAAAGTACCAGCACGGCGTGTTCTCTCATTTCTTATGCAATTTTCTAAATGCTCAAGTTTAATAGCATTTTGCAAAGAAATTGTAATGCGCTCAACTGCAACAGGTTTTACAAAATAATCAACAGCACCAAAGCGCATGGCAGTAATAATGGTTTCCATTGAAGAATTAGCAGTTTGCACAATTACTGGCACACTAATATCTTCTTTGCGCATAGTTTCAAGAACGCCCATTCCATCAAGGTCTGGCATGATAAGGTCTAATATCATTGCACGAATGGTTTTATCTGTTCTTAAAATTGAAAGGGCTTCATAGCCATTATCGGCAGTAATAGTATCAAATCCAGCCTTTTCGGCCATTTTTTGTGTAAGCTTAAGTTGAGTTGGTTCGTCATCTACTATAAGAACTTTTGTCATTTATTACCCTGAAATATCCCTGTTACTCAACAATATTTATAAATTTACATGTCTCGTTTTGGGGCAGTTTAACTCAAGGCAATTAACAGGGTTTTAATTATAAAAATAAATTTTTTATTAGGGATATTTTTTATATTAGAATAATCTAATATATTGCAGAGTGTTTTGTTTTAGTATAATGATTTTTATAGACCTTTAGACAATTTCAAAAGAGAGTTAGTAATGCAAAAAGAAAAGAATAATCAGTTTGGTAATTTACCTCAATGGGATTTAAGCGATTTATATAGTGGGATTGATAGTTTAGAGTTCAAGCAAGATTTAGACAGAGCAAAATCTGAGGCTAAGAGTTTTGAAGAAAATTATAAAAATAAACTTGAGAATTTGACTAAAGCAGGATCATTGCTTGAGGCGATTAAATCTTATGAAGCCTTAAGCGATTTAACTGGTAAATTAGGCTCGTTTGCTTTTCTTAACTATGCGCAAAAAACTGATGATGCAAATCGAGCAAAATTTATGGGTGATTGCCAAGAGGCGCTTACTAATCTTTCAACTAATTTAATTTTCTTTTCGCTTGAATTAAATCAAATTGATGAGGACGTGCTTGAGGCGGCGCTTAATAAAGATAAAGAATTAACTCGTTATAGATATTGGTTTAAGGAATTGCGCAAAAGTAAACCTTATCAATTAGAAGAGCGCATTGAAGAATTATTTCATGATAAATCTGTAACAGGGCGTTCTGCATGGAACCGCTTGTTTGATGAAACTATGGCTTCGCTCAAATTTGATGTTGCAGGGGAGGATGGTGAAAGCGAGAGTTTGGGGCTTGAAGCTACGCTTAATTTACTCACCGATAAAGATGAGAAGAAGCGCAAAAGTGGTTTTGAGGCGATTGTTACAACGCTCAAAGAAAACCAACGGCTTTTCACGCATATTACTAATGTGTTGGCTAAAGATAAGGAAATATCGGATCGCTGGCGTAAATTTGAAGATATTGCTGATAGTCGGCATTTGGCAAATTCGGTGGAGCGTGAGGTGGTTGATGCGCTTGAGCAAGCAGTGCGCCAAGCTTATCCACGTCTTTCGCACCGCTATTATAAAATGAAAGCGAAATGGCTTGGCAAGGAACAGCTTGAGGCATGGGATAGAAATGCGCCACTGCCAACTAGCGAAGAACAACTTTATGATTGGGATAGTGCTACAAAAATTGTGCTTGATGCTTATGGTGATTTTTCGCCAGAATTAGCAGAATTAGCCAAGCCGTTTTTTAATTCTGGCTGGATTGATGCAGAAGTAAAACAGGGCAAATCCCCCGGAGCTTTTGCGCACCCAACTGTACCAAGCGCCCACCCATATCTCATGTTAAATTATTTAGGCAAGCCTCGTGATGTTATGACATTAGCGCATGAATTGGGGCATGGAGTACATCAAAGATTAGCCGCTTCTCAAGGTGCGTTAATGGCTTCAACGCCGCTAACTTTGGCTGAAACGGCAAGTGTGTTTGGCGAAATGCTCACCTTTCAATCATTGCTTGAAAATGCCAAAGATAAAAAACAGCGCTTTACTATGCTTTCTCAAAAAGTTGAGGATATGCTCAACACGGTGGTGCGCCAAATTGCTTTTTATAGTTTTGAGCGAAAAGTGCATACTGCAAGGCGCAAGGGCGAACTCAAGGCTGAGCAAATTGATGCAATGTGGCTTGAAGTTTCAAAGGAAAGTCTTGGTGATGGGGTTATATTAAATGAGGGCTATGAAAGTTTTTGGGCTTATATCCCGCATTTCATTCACTCGCCTTTTTATGTATATGCATATGCGTTTGGCGACTGCTTAGTAAATTCGCTTTATGCAAAATATCAAGAAAATCCAAACGGTTTTGCTGAAAAATATCTTGAACTATTAGCAGCTGGCGGATCAAAACATCATTCAGAATTATTAAAACCATTTGGGCTTGATGCCAGTGATAAGGATTTCTGGTCGCTTGGCCTTAATATGATTGAAGGAATGATTGATGAGTTGGAAAACTTATCGGATTAACAGTTCAAACTTGACAATTTGCCAAAACAGGCGTTGGTTTTAATTTCATTTATTATGAGAGTGTATAATGAAAGTTGCTATATTAAAAGAGCGTGAGCTGCATGAAACCCGAGTTGGTGCTACGCCTGAAACTGTTAAAAAACTAATCGAGCTTGGTGCTAGTGTATTTATAGAGAAAAATGCAGGAGAAAGTTCTAAATTTCCTGATGCTGAATATAAAGAGGCAGGGGCAAAAATTTGCGCCAATGCTGCTAGCGCACTTAAGGGTGCTGATATTGTGCTTTGTGTTCGTCGCCCAAAAGCTAATAGTCTTGTGGGTGTGGTAAAGGGTGCGTTGGTCATTGGCATGATGGATCCGTTTGGCAATGAGGGCGATATTGCTGCTTTGGCAAAAAGAGGCGTAAATCTTTTTGCGATGGAATTGATGCCTCGTATTACTCGGGCGCAGGTGATGGACGTTCTTTCTTCACAGGCTAACCTTGCTGGTTATCAATCCGTAATTGAAGCAGCAGCTGTTTTTGATAAAGCATTTCCGATGATGATGACGGCGGCTGGCACAATTCGCCCTGCTAAAGTGTTTATCATGGGGGCAGGGGTCGCAGGGCTTCAAGCGATAGCTACGGCTAGGCGTTTGGGGGCGGTTGTTTCTGCCAATGATGTGCGACCAGCGGCAAAAGAGCAGGTTCAGTCTTTGGGTGGTAAATTTATTGCGGTTGAAAATGAAGAGTTTAAACAAGCAGAAACTGCTGCTGGTTATGCCAAAGCCATGAGCAAGGATTATCAAAAATTACAAGCTGAACTGGTAGCAAAACATATTACCAAGCAAGATATTGTTATAACGACAGCACTTATTCCGGGTCGTGATGCGCCAATTTTGGTAACTAAGAAAATGCTTGAGAGCATGGGTGCTGGCTCAATTATTGTTGATTTGGCAACTGAGCGTGGTGGTAATTGCGAGCTTAGTAAAAAAGATGAAATTATTGAGCATAAGGGAGTTAGCATTATTGGTTATGCTAATATGGCTGGAAGGGTAGCAAATAGCGCATCATCGCTTTATGCACGTAATTTATTCGCGTTTTTAGAAACCATGTTTGATAAGGAAAAAAAGGCGCTTAATGTTGATTATGAAGATGAGTTAGTTATGGCAACTAACCTCACTCGGAACGGCAAAATTGTGCATGAGGCGCTTAAAAAAACTCCTGTGAAAAAGCCAACGGTGAAAAAAGCGGCAACTAAACAATCATCTACTAAAAAAATAGTTGCAAAAAAACCAGTAGTTAAAAAAACTAAACTGAAATCTCATAAAGAATTAACAGCTAAAAAAAGTCAAAAAATAAAGGGAGCTAAATAATGGAACAAATAGATCCGTTTGTTTTCCAATTATCAATTTTCGTACTTGCAATATTTGTTGGGTATTTTGTTGTTTGGTCGGTAACGCCAGCTTTGCACACGCCGTTAATGAGCGTAACAAACGCAATTTCTTCGGTTATTGTGGTTGGGGCATTATTGGCAGTTGGGGTTTCGCTAATTGATGGCGGAAATTGGGTTTCAAAAGCCTTTGGCTTTGTGGCGCTAATCCTAGCCTCTGTAAATATTTTTGGCGGTTTTTTGGTAACTCACCGAATGCTCTCAATGTATAAGAAAAAGGATAGCAAAAAATGATTTCAGGAAATATTGCAGCCCTGCTTTATCTGATTGCAGGGGTCTTATTCATTTTGGCGCTTCGTGGATTAGCAAGCCCAGCTTCTGCTCGTCAGGGCAATATGTTTGGCATGATTGGTATGCTAATCGCTATTGTAACCACACTAGCTATTGCTAATGTTACAGACATTACTTCGTGGGTGCTGATAATTGGTGGCATCGCTATTGGTGGCACGATAGGTGCTGTTATGGCGAAGCGCATTGCGATGACTGCAATGCCGCAATTAGTTGCGGCTTTCCACTCTTTGGTTGGTTTGGCGGCGGTACTTGTGGCAGCAGCAGCACTTTATGCGCCAGAAGCTTTTCACATTGGAATAATAGGTGATATTAAGCCGACATATTTAGTGGAAATGAGCATTGGTGCGGCAATAGGGGCGTTTACTTTTACAGGCTCGGTAATTGCTTTTCTAAAACTTGATGGGCGCATGTCTGGCACTCCTATTATTTTGCCGCTTCGTCATATATTACATATCGCTCTTGGGGTTTTGTTGGTCTATTTAGTATGGCAATTTACGCTAACCAGTTCTAATATGTTGTTCTGGGCAATTATTGCGCTTTCACTGGTGCTTGGGGTTTTAATGATTATCCCTATTGGCGGCGCTGATATGCCAGTTGTGGTATCGATGCTTAATTCATATTCTGGTTGGGCGGCGGCTGGCATTGGTTTTACGCTTGGCAATAGTGCGCTTATTATTACTGGTGCTTTGGTTGGCTCATCTGGTGCCATTCTTTCTTATATCATGTGTAAGGCGATGAACCGCTCGTTTATTTCGGTAATTTTAGGCGGCTTTGGCGGTGATAGCGCAAAGAGTGATGGCGAAGAAGAAACTCGTCCAGTAAAACAAGGCTCAGCAGCAGATGCCGCCTTTATGATGAAAAATGCAGGCAAGGTTATTATTGTGCCAGGTTATGGCATGGCGGTAGCGCAAGCTCAGCACGCGGTGCGTGAAATGGTAGATTTGCTAAAGGAAGAAGGCGTTGAAGTTAAATATGCCATTCACCCAGTTGCGGGCCGTATGCCGGGTCACATGAATGTTTTATTAGCAGAGGCAAATGTGCCTTATGATGAGGTGTTTGAATTAGAGGATATAAATTCAGAATTTGCGCAAAGTGACGTTGCTTTTGTCATTGGTGCAAATGATGTAACCAACCCAGCGGCAAAAACCGATAAAACCTCGCCAATTTATGGCATGCCAATTTTAGATGTTGAAAATGCAGGCACGGTATTATTTGTTAAGCGTGGAATGTCTGCTGGATATTCAGGCGTGCAGAACGAGTTATTCTTTAGGGATAACACAATGATGTTATTTGGTGATGCCAAAAAAATGAGTGAGAATATTATTAAAGCACTTGGTGATTAAAACATTTGGTGACTAAAGCGCTTGGTAAGCAGATTTTGGCGAATAGATTTTAGAAAGTCATTTTATGATAAAGAAAACTCTTTGGGGGATTGTATTTTTAATCTCAATTTATGTTGGTTTGATAATGTATATCAATAAAAACCAACGTAATATGCAATATGAGCCAGGCTCCACTGCCATTGCACTTAGTGAAGTTGAAGTAGCACGCGCAGAATTTGTTGTTATTTCAACTGGATTTTTAGATGTTCATGGCTGGTATGCACCCCCAATTGGCGATAAACCTATCATTATTTATTTTAAAGGCAATGAGGGTAGTTTTAGCGAAGAATATGAGCGTTTTGCACAAATAAGCAAAGATGGCTATGGGGTGTTAGCCTATGATTATCGTGGTTTCCCTATGTCTCCAGGCAAAATAAATCAGGAAAATATTTTAAATGATGCTTTGGCGGTTTTTGATTGGATAGCAGAGAAAAACTCAAACATTGTGCTTTTTGGTCGCTCATTAGGCTCAGGCCCTGCAACTTATGTTGCCTCAAAACGTGATGCAACGGCACTAATTCTTGAAGCTCCGTTTATCTCTGCCGCTGAAGTTGCAAAAAAACGTTTTCCATAAATGTGTGCAGCACTTGCTCCTAATTTTATACACATCCGCGTACCTTCGGTATTTCTGTGCGTATATTCCCTTGCCCAAAATTCGCCCATGGGAATATCGTTTACCCCAAGCGCCCGCAGTCCGTCAAGTGGTGGG
>JAKISM010000070.1 GCA_021648585.1 Devosiaceae bacterium
TTAATTAAAATTTGCTTCTTAGTAACTTTAATAAGTCTATAATAGAGCAAATTAAGATCTTACTAACTAGGAAAGTTTCATGAGTAATAAATTAGCTAAATCCATAAAAAATATTAGTGCTTTTGCTGTCGCTATGCTGGCATTTGTTGGTGCACCCATGGCATTTGCACAAGAAGTAACAAATCTGGGGACTTTCAAATTCTGGACAGCTTGGAAGGGTAAGGACACAGATGGTGTAATTTGCTATATCTCTTCACAGCCCCAAGATAGTCAGCCAACAAATGTAAATCGTGATCCCATTCATTTTCTGGTTATTCACCGCAAAGGGAGTAATTATTTTAATGAAATTCAAGCGTTGGTTGGTTATCCTATAGAGATTGATTCAAAGCCAATAGCAATTATTGATGGTAAGTCTTATACGATGACTATAGATACGGAGATTACGGATGGATCGGCTGCTTGGCTTGCTAGTACAAATGACGAAAGAGCTTTTGTTGATGGCATGAAACGTGGTAGAGAACTAATCGTTAAAGGCACATCGCAGCGCGGAACAAACACAACTGACACATATTCGCTTTCTGGTGTAACAGCAGCAATCGCTGAAATAGATAAAACCTGTAAATAGTCGAGTTAGCCAAATTGGATTTATAAATGGCAAAACCACACTTAAAATTAGTGCAACTTATAAGCACTGGTGCTATTTTAATTGCCCTTTCGTTTACTGGGGCACAGGCACAATCTGTACAATTATTATGCGATTTTAAGGACTGGTCCGCTTATTCCACGTCACAAAGCAATGGAAAATTATGTTTTGTCTTATCAAAGCCAAAAAGCGTTACGCCAGAGCCAGAAAATTATGAGCAATCATATATATATCTTACTCATCGCCCATCAGAAAATATTAAATATGAATTTAATTTTGTAGCAGGTTTTACTTTTGCTGTAAAAAGCGAAGCAAAGCTCATTATAGGCGGGCAATCTTATGAATTATTTACCAAAGATGATGCGGCCTGGTTGGCTGATAGGGAAAAAAGCAAAGATGTTGCAGGGCAAATGCGTGCTGGCTCAAGCATGAATATTGCAGGCATGACAAAAGATAATATAAATATAGTCCAAACCTTCTCATTATCAGGAGTAACCGCCGCTTCACGCTCGATAGATAGGGCTTGTAATTAAATCTATTTGATTATTTATATGTTTTTGCTCTAAAGCACTTTTATGGAAAAACAACTTAGCCAAATAATGCCTGTTGATTTAATAAATCTCTCAAAGATAGAGATAATTATTGAACTTGAGAAACTAGGCTTAAATAATAAACAAGCAAAAATGCGCAGCTCCCAGCTCTGGAACTGGCTCTATGTTAATGGGGTCACAGATTTTGACCTGATGAGCAATATAGCTAAGCCTTTTCGCTTAGAGCTTAAAGAGCATTTTTATATAAATCGTCCAAAACTTATTTCAGAGCAAATATCAAAAGATGGCACTAGAAAATGGTTATTTCGCTTTTTTGATGAAAATAATCCATTAGTTGCGCCAGTTGACGTTGAAACCGTTTATATTCCAGAAAAAACTCGAGGCACGCTTTGTGTTTCAAGCCAAGTTGGCTGTACTTTAACTTGCTCATTTTGCCATACAGGCACACAAAAACTGGTGCGAAATCTAAGCGCTGGTGAAATTATCTCGCAAGTTTTAATGGCTAAAGACCTACTTGGTGATTTTCCAAATCAAAAACGCCCAAATAATGGCCTAATCCCCAATGAAAATATCCGAGCCATTACCAATATTGTAATGATGGGCATGGGCGAGCCGCTTTATAATTTTGATAATGTAAAGCAAGCATTGCTGATTATTTCAGATGGTGATGGCTTAGCACTTTCAAAACGCCGCATCACGCTTTCAACCTCTGGCGTTGTGCCAAAAATAAAACCAGCTGGTGAAGAAATTGGCGTAATGTTAGCGATTTCCTTACATGCGGTACGTGATGATTTACGTAACGAGTTAATTCCAATAAATAAAAAATGGCCAATAGCTGATTTGCTTGAAGCATGTCGCACCTATCCCTCGCTAAGCAATGCTCGCCGAATTACCTTTGAATATGTCATGCTTAAAGGGGTTAATGATAGCGATGCAGACGCCAAAGAATTAGTACGTTTATTGGCAAATATCCCAAGCAAAATAAACCTCATTCCGTTTAATATTTGGGAGAATAGCCCCTATGAATGTTCGGATTGGGAAACTATTGAGCGCTTTGGCGATATTGTAAATAGAGCAGGTTATGCCTCCCCAATAAGAACCCCAAGGGGGCGTGATATTGATGCGGCTTGTGGGCAATTAAAAAGTAAAAGCGAGCGGGTTAAACGAGATAAGAAATGATGTATTGTTTGGAGTCACGCACTCTATGTCATCTTGAACGTAGTGAAAGATCTTAAGCGAAGAGTTTTAGATGCTTCGACTACGCTCAGCATGACACAAAGGGATACACTCAATGTGACAAAAAGAAAAAGTAAATTATTTTATTACCCGTCCCTCAATAGCTAAAATAGCTATTGCAAAAGATGCGAAAACTCCTGCAAAACTCCAGTTAAGGATTTTTTGTATCAAAATTGAGCGAGTAAGCGCCTTGCCAATCATTTCAGCCATAAGAATAATACAAATAACAATTGGAATAACTATTAATAAAAACTCGAACGCTAAAAACACTATTTTTCCTGAAGCATAAGGATCATCTGCGCTAACAAATTGCGGCAAAAAAGTTATAAAAAATAAAACCACTTTAGGGTTGGTAAGATTTATACCCAAACCTAATAGATAGCTTTTTAATATTTTTGGTTTAGTGTTTGATTTTTTTATAAGATTAAAAGATCCACCAGCGCGCACTGCCTCAATGGCAAGCCATAATAAATATATAGCGCCAACAATTTTTAAAGCCAAAAAAGCTGATGGAATAATGCTTAATAATAAAGAGATGCCAAATGCAGCTAAAAGCGTATGAACTAAAATTCCTGAAGTAGCTCCTAACATTGAAGCAATACCATGAGAGCGGCCATAATTTATTGTTCTTGAGATAAATAATGCCATATCAGGCCCAGGAGAAATGGCTAAGATAACACTAGCTAGTGCAAAGACTATAATTACTGATAAATCAGGAATAAAATTAAGCATAATAAAACTCCTATAAGTTTGCAAAAAGAAAATATTATAGAACTAGATAATTATTGTTGAGCCGATTTTGACGTTGCGTTATGAAACATACTTTAATAATGTCAAATCAAATTCTAAATAAATATTTTAAGAGAAAAACATGAGTAAAAAAATTAAAAAAGTAGTTCTTGCCTATTCGGGCGGTCTTGATACTTCCATTATTCTAAAATGGCTAAAAAATGAATATGGTTGCGAGATCGTAACTTTTACTGCTGATTTAGGGCAGGGAGATGAATTAGAGCCCGCTCGGAAAAAAGCTGAAATGATGGGCATTAAGGAAATTTATATTGAAGATTTGCGTGAGGAATTTGTGCGTGATTATGTTTTTCCAATGTTTCGTGCCAATGCGCTTTATGAGGGTGTTTATTTACTTGGCACTTCAATCGCTCGCCCGCTTATTTCAAAACGCTTAGTTGAAATTGCAAAAGAAACAGGAGCGGACGCAATATCGCACGGCGCAACGGGTAAGGGTAATGATCAAGTTAGATTTGAATTAGCCGCCTATGCGCTAAACCCTGATATAAAAATTATTGCGCCATGGCGTATTTGGGATTTGCAAAGCCGCACAAAACTAATTGAATATGCCGAGAAAAATCAAATTCCTGTACCAAAAGACAAAAGAGGCGAAGCGCCATTTTCAGTTGATGCTAACCTTTTGCATACTTCATCTGAAGGAAAAGTTCTTGAAGATCCTAATGTTGAAGCGCCTGAATATGTTTATCAGCGCACAGTTAACCCAGAAAATGCACCCGATAAACCTGAAATTATCACTATTGGCTTTGAAAAGGGCGATGCAAATTCAATTAATGGTCAAAAACTATCACCTGCCAATCTTTTAACCAAGCTCAACGAGTTAGGCGGCAAACATGGTATTGGACGGCTTGATCTGGTTGAAAATCGCTTTGTTGGCATGAAATCACGTGGAATTTATGAAACTCCGGGCGGCACAATATTGCTAGTGGCGCATCGTGGCATTGAATCTATTACCCTTGATGGTGGTGCGGCACACTTAAAAGACGAAATTATGCCTCGCTATGCTGAATTAATTTATAATGGGTTTTGGTTCTCGCCCGAACGTGAAATGTTACAAGCACTTATTGATAATAGCCAAAAATATGTTAGCGGCGAAGTTACACTCAAACTTTATAAGGGCAGCGCAAGCGTAATTGCCCGCAATTCGCCCTTTTCGCTCTATTCAGAAGATTTAGTAACTTTTGAAGAAGGCTCAGGCACTTATGATCAATATGATGCGCAAGGCTTCATAAAACTCAATGCACTTCGCCTAAGAACACTTGCTTCAAGAAAAGCTAAATAATATAGAAGCCTCTGCGAAACTATAGTTAATTTGTTGTTAAACCATCGTTAAGCCCTTTTAAGTATCATATAATTTAATGATAATTTCGGGGCAATCTTTTGGCTAATAGCAAGGCTAAAACTATAAAGAAATTTGGCAAAAAGCTTAGCAAAAAACGGCTTGGCACAAAAGATCTGGCCAAAAATATGGCAACAGACCTAGATAGCATATTGTTTCATGCTTTTCTTGAAAGCATGTCTGATGCTTTCACCGTCTGGAGCGATGATCAAAAATTAATTGGTTTTAATAAAAAATACGAAGATATATTTTTTACTAAGGTGCGTGGCCTTAAAGTGGGCATGACACTTAAACAGGCGTGCGAATTGTCTGTCAAAAATGGTAATGGCGAAGGAATTAGCGCCCTTGCTATGTATAGAAAATATTCTGCTATTTTGAAAAAAAATTCTAAACGCTCTGGAAATCAAATTTATGAAACAACGATTGAAAATAAAATCCTGCAATCAACTTATATTAAAGTTCCAAATGTAGGGCAAATTGTAACGCAAAAAGATATTACACATGAGGTAAAACAAAAGCAAAGCGAGATACAAAAAGATAAACAAATAGCAGATCAACATAACTGGTCTAAAGCAGCCCTTGATTCTATGTCGCAAGGCTTGTGTGCTTTTGATGAGAATGAACTCTTGATAATGTGTAATAAATCCTATGCACAAATTTTTGGTCTTCCAAAAAAGCTAACAAAACAAGGAACTAAATTTGAAGAAATCCTTCGCTATAGAATTTCTAAAGGACTTATTCCAGAGGGAGAAAGCGCACAAGTCCACCTTAAAAATCGCCTCTTATTAGCAAAATCACAAAAAAAAGAACAAGATTTTGTTGAAATAATAAAAACTCGCCATATTCGAGTGCTTAAAAACCCTATTAAGGGCGGTGGCTGGATAGGCGTTGTGCATGACATTAGTGATGAAATTAAAAAACAACAGGTTGAACAAGAAAAAGACCAGCAAATAGCTAGTCAAAATATCTTAATTAATGCAGCAATTTCTAACATGTCACAGGGCCTATCTATGTTTGGTCCAGACCATAAGTTAATTATTTGCAACCCCTTATATGCCAAATTTTATGGACTTCCCAAAAAAATGATTAAGGTTGGTACGCCTATTGAGGATATATTAAAATATCGCTTGGCGCATAATATGGGTAGCGCAGATGAAAGTAATGAAGTTTTTCTAAAAAGGCGTCTTAAATTCAAAAATGGCAGGTCAACTTCAGATAATTTTATTGAAAAAGTTGGCAAGCGGCTTATTCAAGTAATTAGAAAGCCAATGGTAGACGGTGGTTGGGTAGCAACTCACCAAGATATATCTGAGCAAAATCAAAAAGAAAAATTAATAGAGCTTAGAAGTTCTGAACTTGAACAACAAAATGAACGTTTTGATGCAGCTATAAACAATATGAGCCACGGTCTAGCGCTGTTTGACAAAGATAATAGATTAGTAATTTGCAACCAGCCCTATATAGATATTTATGAATTACCTAAAAAATTATCACAAATAGGTACTAGTTTTTGGGATCATTTAGACCATGATGCAACATTTGGTAGGGTTTCTATTGCTGATAAAAAACAGCGTTTTGAGATTCTCAGTGAAGTCTTAAAAACTGACAAACCCATTTCTGGCCCTATTAACATGCTTAATGGGCAAATAATATTTATGAACCACCACCCCTTAGATGATGGCGGCTGGATAACAATACATGAAGATATTACCGAGAAAGTTGAAAAAGAAAAACTGATCGAAATACGTTCAGATGAGATATTGCAACAAAATATGCGCTTTGATGCAGCCGTAAATAATATGGGTCATGGATTGGCTATGTTTGATAAAGATTACAAACTTGTTATTTGTAATCGCCCATTTACTAAACTTTATAATTTACCACAAGAGCTTTCCAAACCAGGCAAAATCCTATGGGATATTCTTGATCATGGTGCAAAATTTGATATGGTTTCTATTGCTGATAAAGAAGAGCGCTTTAAAACACTAGATAAAGTGATAAAATCTAACAAGCCAAGCACTGGGCCAATAACTATGCTTAACGGGCAAATTATTTTTATCAACCATCAACCATTAGAAGATGGAGGTTGGCTTTCAACCCACGAAGATATAACTGAACAACATAGGTCTGAAGAACTTATTCGCCACATGGCAAAACATGACGGATTAACTGGATTACTCAATAGACGGGCATTTCATGAGATTTTACTTGAAAATGAAAAAAATATTAAATTTGGTGAAAAATGGGCCGTATTATGCATAGATTTGGATCATTTTAAGCCTATTAACGATAGTTTTGGGCATGCGGTTGGTGACGAAGTACTAAAAAATATTGCTGGGCGCATTGCTACTTGCATTAAAGATTTTGGATTTGTTGCACGCTTAGGAGGCGATGAATTCACCGTCCTCATAAAACCGCTTTCTAAGAAGAAAGACATAGAGAAAATTGCCCAAAATATTCTAACTGAGCTAACCAAGCCTGTGTATTTAGATAAAATAGAGGTTATTGTTGGAGCTTCAATCGGAATCGCTATTGCCCCTAAAGACGGCAAGAACTCTAAAACACTAATGAATAATGCTGACCTTGCACTTTATCATACTAAAAGTAAAAGACGTGGGAATTATTGCCTATTTGAAAAAACCATGTCTGATAAACAAAAAGCACGTATTGCCATTGAATCTGGCTTAAAAAATGCTTTGAAAAACCAAGAACTTCAACTTCATTTCCAGCCATTAATTTCACTTAAAGATAATCAAATTTCATGTTGTGAGGCTCTCATGCGCTGGGAAACTAGCAAAGGAAAAATCTATTCACCATTTGAGTTTATTCCTGTTGCAGAAGAAACAGGACTAATTAGGGAAATGGGTAATTGGGCGCTTCAAACTGCGTGTAACAGTGCAGCTAAATGGTCAAATGATGTAAGAGTTGCTGTTAATGTTTCGCCAATTCAATTTTCAAATAACGATTTAATTGAGCAAGTTTGTAAAGCCCTAAAAAATTCTGGTATTAAGCCATGTCGCTTAGAACTTGAAATTACAGAGTCGGTATCATTAGCAGAAAATGATAAAAATTTGCAGATTTTACACAAATTAAAATCAATGGGGGTGCGTATAGCACTTGATGATTTTGGCACTGGCTTTTCTTCACTAAGTTATTTGCGCTCTTTTCCCTTTGATAAGGTAAAAATAGATCGCTCATTCATTTCCTCCCTTGATGAAAAACCAGAATCAATTGCCATTATTAAAGCAGTAGTTGATATTGGCAGAAGCCTCAATATGTCTGTTACCGCCGAGGGGATTGAAACAGAAGAGCAATTAAGAGCGGTTTTCAAACAAGATTGCGATGAAGTTCAGGGTTATTTATTCTCTCCTCCCTTACCGCAAAACTCGATTGAAAAATTATTACAGCAAAAGATAAAAATTAACGAAAAAAACAAAAAAACCGCTTAAAGAACTGCGTTACAGCAATTTAGCTTGTTCTTTTGTCCTCTCTAGTTTAAGGGCACTGCTTGAACCCTTTTTTTCACAAATATTTTGGTAAATCTCATGTCTTTGCGCAACATTGCAATAATTGCCCATGTCGATCACGGCAAAACTACTCTTATCGACGTTCTATTAAAACAATCTGGTGTGTTTCGTGACAACCAACAAGTTGCAGAGCGTGCGATGGATTCTAATGATCTTGAGAGAGAGCGTGGCATTACAATCCTAGCAAAAGTTACCTCACTTTTATGGAATGACATGCGTATTAATATTGTAGACACTCCGGGACATGCCGATTTTGGTGGTGAGGTTGAGCGTATCTTATCTATGGTTGACGGAGTTGTTTTGCTAGTTGATGCAGCAGAAGGGCCAATGCCACAAACAAAGTTTGTGCTAGCAAAAGCCTTAGCACTTGGCTTGCGCCCAATCGTTGCTATTAACAAAATTGACAAACCAGATGAGCGTCACGACGAAGTATTAAACGAGGTTTTTGATCTTTTTGTAGCCCTTGATGCCAGCGAAGAGCAGCTAGATTTTCCCGTGCTTTATGGCTCAGCAAAAAATGGCTGGATGGCAACCACCCCGAACGGCGCAAGTGATAGTATTGGGCCATTGCTTGATGAAGTACAAAAGCACGTACCAGAGCCAAAAATTGAGGTTGGTGCTTTCAAAATGCTGGTAACAACTATTCAAAGAGATCCATTTTTAGGTCGTATTCTAACGGGTAAAATTCTTGCTGGCTCAATTAAAGCCACAGGCCCTGTGATAGTATTAAACCGAGATAGCAAACAGGTAGAAAAGGGACGTATCTCTAAAGTTCTAGCTTTTCGTGGGCTTGAGCGTTCTCCTGTTGAAATTGGTGAAGCTGGTGATATCGTTTCGCTTGCTGGCCTCGAAATAGCAACTGTTGCAGACACAATTTGTGATGCCTCCGTCAAAGAAGCCATTAAAGCGCAACCGATTGACCCACCAACTCTTTCTATGACTTTTCGTATTAATGATGGGCCATTAGCAGGGCGTGAAGGCTCAAAAGTGCAAAGCCGAGTAATTGGCGAACGCTTACGCAATGAAGCTGAGGGCAATGTGGCAATAGAAATCTCTCAAGGCACTGATAGTGATAGTTTTTCTGTTTCTGGGCGCGGTGAATTACAATTAGCCGTGTTAATTGAAACCATGCGCCGAGAAGGGTTCGAGCTTACTGTTGGTCGCCCAAGAGTATTATTTCAAGAAAAAGATGGACAAAAATTAGAGCCAATAGAAGAAGTTACAATAGATGTTGATGATGAATATTCTGGCACAGTGGTGCAAAAACTCACCGAGCGCAAAGGCGAATTAGTTGAAATGCGCCCCTCTGGTATTGGACGTACCAGACTAAGGCTTTATGTGCCAACCCGCTCACTCATCGGCTATCAGCCAGAACTTATGGGTGATACTCGTGGCACAGCAATTTTTAACCGAGTATTTCATGAATTTGCACCATTTAAGGGCGCTCTACAAGGCCGCCGCACTGGTGTGTTAATATCAAATAGCACAGGAACATCAGTTCCCTACGCTTTGTTCAATCTTGAAGATAGAGGACAAATGCTAATTGATTCTGGCGTTCCTGTATATGAGGGCATGATTATTGGCGAACATAATCGGGGTAATGATCTTGAAGTTAACCCACTTAAAGGCAAACAACTAACCAATATTCGCACTTCATCAAAAGATGAAGCAGTAAGGCTAACCACACCAAAACGCCTAACGCTTGAGCAATCTTTAGGCTATATTGCAGACGATGAATATGTGGAAGTTACACCGCAATCAATTCGCTTGCGTAAAATTCACCTTTGCCCACATGATAGAAAAAGAGCCAGCAGAGCAGCGCCGAAATAGGTTTTTTCTTTTCACCCTTATACTGGCAAGATTTCTTTATCATATTAAGTCAGCCTGTGTGGCGTGAGCGATAATCTTAAGACCCTCTCACCGCCACTAATGCTATGGCGTAGCAGGCCGGCTTCGCTCAGAGTGGCATCAGAAGCACCTCATGGTGAGCCTGTCGAACCACGAATCACTAAAGCCAAAATAATCCACACCAACAAAATCAAACCACCAAAAACTGCCCCATCATGCCAGCATCTTCATGTTCTAGTATATGACAATGATACATATAGGGATATTTTTCATCTGCAAAATCATCAAATTTAGCTATAAAGCGCACAATTTCATTCGGATTAACCAAAACAGTATCCTTTAGCCCTCGCTCTCCTGCATGAGGTGGTTTGCCATTACGAGATAGGATTTGAAATTGCACATCATGCACATGAAACGGGTGCGCAAAATTAGAATCATTGCTTAATTCCCATATTTCAATATCATCAAGTTTTATTGTCTCATCAATACGCTTCATATCCATAGATTTACCATTAATTGTATGTGATTTTCCTAAACCAAGCATTGTCATGGGGCCCATTTGCATAGACATTAAAAAACTTCTTTCTTTGTCAACTTGCTTTTCATCTAGCCAATTTATACTAGTTAATTTGCTTGGTATGCTTGGGGATTTTTGTAAGTTCTTTGCAGGGCGAATTTCTAAGAAATTAAATGGCACTCCATATTCTTCTCTTGAGCTAGAGCCACCCATCATGCCTGAACCCATGCCGCCGCCCATCATGCCACCGCCCTCTACAGGTTTACTAAGAAGCATGAAATTATTGCCTCCACTTACATCAACTACAATTTCTGCCCTCTCACCCGGTGAGAGTATGATTGAATTGATCTCATAAGGCTTTTCAAGCATAGAGCCATCGGTTGCAATTTGCTTAAAAGATCTATTATCAGAAAAAGCAAGCTCATAAATAGAAGCATTAGCGCCATTTAATAGACGCAAGCGTAATAGCTGTTTTTTGGCTTCAAAATAAGGCTCAATAGTTCCATTTGCTAATGGCACATCACCAATCATTCCTGCCATAATATCATGACGAGAAGGCTTATATGTCATAGAACCATCTTTGAAAAACCTTCTATCTTGCAAAACCAGTGGAATATCATCAACACCATATTCTTTTGGCAATGATAGTTTTTCACTTTCCTCATCATCAACAATAATCATACCAGCAATACCCTGCCAAACATGCTCTGCCGTTTTGCCCATTAAATGCGGGTGATACCAAAAATTGGCCGCCTTTTGCATAATAGTAAATTCTGGCGACCATGTTTCGCCATGTTTTATTGGTTGATGCGGCCCTCCATCATATTTTGCTGGAATATGCAGACCATGCCAATGAAGGGTTGTGGTTTCACCGATTGAGTTTTTTACATTTAGCTGGACATCATCACCATTTTTCATCCTTAAAGTCGGGCCAAGCAAAACACCGTTAACTCCACGAGTTTTGGTTTTAACCCCCTTAAAAAACTCAGTTACTCCATTTTGAATTTCAAGATTAAAAATCACCTTGCCATTTTGTTTAGTGCCCATATCAAGCGCTGGAATAGCTAAAGGATTATTAT
>JAKISM010000071.1 GCA_021648585.1 Devosiaceae bacterium
TTATTTCCAAGCTGTTGCTCAAGAGACTGGCGTATTAATCCCATCACGTCAGGAATTTCATTTTGATGATTAAGCTTGACCTCTACATCGCCGTTTCCCCAACGTCCAAGCGCTGAAGTATCCTTACATAAACCTTTTGGATCATTAATTTCAGAAAAACGCATATTTAGTGATAATCGTAGCTGTTTAGCTTGAGGCACAATATCAACAAAATTTGTTTCAGCCTTATAAGCTACATACAACTTCAAAAACTCTTCATTAACACATGGATCAAGTGCTAATATTTCACGGCGCAGAGCATTAAATAATTCTCTCATTTCTGAACCATGAAGATGATGGTGGTCTTCTATAGAATAGGAGGGTAAAGAAACTTTTTTCTGAGAATATTTGTCCAAAACACCTTCTGGCAATTGTGGTGATTTCCAGACTTTAATAGCTTCACTTGCCAGTCGTCCTGCACGTGCTTTTATAGCTTTTTCATTCCACACTTTTATCCACCCTAAGCCATCATTTACTTTTAATGGACTATGCCCAAACCCGCCTTCCATGTCTCGCTTATCTTTAAAAGGCTTGTCACTATACTCAGAATTATAACCTGTTAGGGTCAGATTACCCAGAGTATGAAGCCATGTTTCCTGAATGGCCTTATAATTTTCACCTAAAGCAGTTTGCCATGCAGGTGACAAATCAGGGTTTTGAGGCATGATATGTTCAATAGTATATTCATCAACTGGAGCACGCTCTTTACGTCCATGATTTTCTAATCTACGAAGCCAAAAACTTCTGCTACGAAAATTATATAAATCCCGTGTTTGTATATCACGACGAAATTCATCGTCGCTCGGAAAACGCCGATAAGAAGGCAATTTCAAGAAATGGGCTTTAATGCTTTCCATGTAACAGTCTTTTCTCAACGCTTTTGTAAAAGTTGAAAATGTTTTATTGAGGGAGTTTGTTGGAATCGCACAAATAGCACGGCGAAAAACATAAGATTCAATAAGGCGCACAACTTCTTCAAAATTTTCAGTAGATAAAATTTCTTTGTCGTAGTCCTGATATAATTCAAGTAAGAATGGATATGCCACATCAACTTTCAATTCACGCAAATCATGAAATGCAGTTTTTAGGCTATCATTTTTCTCAGTACCTAAAGCCATAGCGCAATAATAACGTGTGAAGCTCCGAACATCTCGAACAAGCTCTTCTATCCCATCACCCTTAACTTCTGGTGTTCTTGAATAGTCTTTAAATGCTTCGTAAATCCCATCCAATTTAGGAATTGCTCCTGTTTTGAAAGTGAGGTAATGACGCATAAAGTTATCAAAGTGGCTTGTATAAGCCTCTTGACCAAATTCAACCTCCATTGGTCGCCAATAATCTTTGTAAAGATCACTCTGAAGTTTTGGCTCCAATCCCATGAGAATAAAATTGCGAATAAGGTCTGCTTGACTCAGCTCTTTTCCAGTAGAGTTCATACTCTCAAATATAAGCTGAGGATTATCCTGATCTCGAGTAAGCGCAATATCGACTACAACCAACTTTGATAAACCTTTGCAGACGATATCTAACTCTTTAGAATGCTTCTTGAGCCATTCCGTAAAAAGATCAAAGTTGCTGGAGATGCGTATAGAACACTCCGTAGGATATTCTTTTCCGCTAACAACGGCTTTCAGTGTTTCTTTGTCAGTTTTAGTAAGGAGAAGTTTATAATGCAGATCATCTTCCTCTTCTTCATCGACAAGATAGCGGTTATGTATTTTTGAGGCAGAGAATCCTTTTAACGGCTCACTATCGCCCACAGTGCGGGAAAGTGCTGCAAGGAGCAATGTGATAGTGGTAAGGCGCTGTTGACCATCAATCACCAACACAGGTGAACGGGTAGAAATCTGCGAAAGCCCCTCTTCTATATAAACAATAGAACCAACAAAATGGACATTGATTTTATCATCTCGTCCAGTACGCAAAATATCATTCCAAAGTTGTTCGCATTCCTTTTCTGTCCAACTATAAGTACGCTGATAAATGGGGATGATAAACTGAGTAGATTTTTCTAAAAATTCCAAAAGACCAGCGGCAGATGCTTTCATACCATAAATTTCCTTAAGCCATTAAATTAGAGTGAGAAAAAATTACAATAACCTTCTTTATCCCCTATTTTTCTAAATCATACTTTATCAGTATTATATAATCAATAAATTGTTTTGTTTTTCAATTTACTATCACATGCCAATGTGCGCCAACCAATTGTCTCGACATTAAACTTAGCACATATGATGCCGCTTTCTTGTGTTTGGGCAGGCCCGATACGCAACGCCCATTTAGATGCTCCCCCTTTACTAATGACAAAGACAAATGGCGCTACTCCTTTCCGCCTATCCCTACATCAAGGAGATGTTGGTCACTCTATTATTGTTGGGCCAACAGGTGCTGGTAAGTCAGTTTTATTATCACTGATTGCTATGCAATTTCGCCGCTATAAAGATTCACAAATCTATATATTTGACAAAGGCGGATCAGCACGCACCGCAACGCTTGCTATGGGTGGCACATGGTTTGATTTGGGAACAGATAGTGTTTGCGCGTTTCAGCCACTAGCAAACATTGAAGATAAAAATAAAAGAGCATGGGCGCATGAATGGATCTGCTCGCTTATTGCGCATGAGCAAATCTCTTTAACCCCCGATATAAAAGATGCAGTTTGGTCTTCGCTTTGCTCTTTAGCACAAGCACCAATTAAAGAGCGCACTTTAACAGGTTTGGTTGCACTGTTGCAAAGCAATCAATTACGCCAAGCATTACAGCCATATACGCTGAATGGCCCACATGGTCGCCTTCTTGATGCTGATGAAGATAGGTTAAATCTTTGCGATGTTCAGTGTTTTGAAATGGAAGAACTCATGCACACAAAAAGTGCAACCCTTCCAGTGCTAACCTATCTTTTTCATAGGCTTGAAATGCGTTTTGATGGCAGACCAAGCCTGCTTATTCTTGATGAAGCATGGGTATTTTTAGATGATCCCGAATTTTCCAGTCGTATTCGAGAATGGCTTAAAACACTTAGAAAACGTAATGTTTCGGTTATTTTTGCAACGCAATCTCTTTCTGACATTGCTAATTCAAGCATTGCGCCTGCGATTATTGAAAGTTGCCCAAGCAGGATATTTTTACCAAATGAGCGCGCAACCGAACCGCAACAGCGAAAAATATATGAGCAGTTCGGATTAAACGAGCGCCAGTGTGAGATTATCTCACGAGCCATTCCAAAAAGAGAATATTATTTTCAATCACGCAATGGCAATCGCTTGTTTGAACTTGCTCTTGGCTCGGTTACACTTGCCTTTTGCGCCGCTTCACAAAAGGCAGATCACCAAACACTTACACGTATCTTAAATCAGGAACAACCAGATGGTTTTCTGACAACATATCTCAAAGAAAAGAACCTCGCTTGGGCATTACCGCTCATTGAACATTTTAACAGGAGTAAAAAATGAAAAATCTCAAAACCCATATATTTGCATTCATGTTCACTTTTTTATCATTGATACAACCAGTGCAAAAGGCACATGCATTTGTCATTCCAGTTTTTGATGCAAATAGTTTTAGCCAAGATCTAATAAGCGCCGCACGAACCATAGAGCAGATAAATAATCAAATATCCCAATTACAAAACCAAGCGCAAATGCTGATAAATCAGGTTAAAAATCTTACTAATCTGCCAACCTCTATTGCTAGTGATTTACAAATCTCTTTCAAACATTGACGCACTTGTTCGACAAGCTCGCAATATATCTTATCAAGTTACAGAAATAGATTCTTATTTTAATCGTCTTTATCCTCAGCAATATAGTGCAGCCACCTCATCATCACAAATCTTTCGAGACGCAAAAGAAGCATGGAATATTGCTCGTGAGGGCTTTCAACATTCAATGCAAGTGCAAGCAAAAGTTGTTGAGCAAGTGCGAAGTGATTCAAATGTTCTTGATAGTTTAATAACTCAAAGCCAAAGCGCAATAGGTAATTTGCAAGCAACACAGGCAGGCAATCAATTGTTAGCATTAAACGCTAAACAAACCATGCAGCTCCAAACTCTATTAGCGGCATCTGCTCGAGCGGTTGCTCTTGATAAAGCAGCTTCATTGGCAACTAAAGAACAAGCACGCGCTCATTTTCAAAACTTTCTTGGCGATAGCTCGCCCTATTCAAGATAGAGAAAGAGAATAAGATATGAACGACCTAAATATTATTGATCAATTCATGCAAACATTTGTCACTTATATTGATAGTGGATTTGGCCTGCTTTCAACAGATATTGCATTTTTAACAACAATTCTAATTGGAATAGATATAACTCTTGCTGGTCTTTTTTGGGCATTATCAGATGATAAATCTGTCATTCCAGCCCTAATAAAAAAAGTGCTATATATTGGCGTTTTTGCCTATATCATCAATAATTTTGCTTTCCTATCAATGGTTATTTTTGAAAGTTTTGCAGGGCTAGGATTAAGAGCAACTGGAACTGGACTAAGCATAGCCGATCTTATGCGTCCGGGATTTGTGGCTGCAACTGGTTATCAATCAGCAGAACCTATTTTAGCAGAAGTTAGCAATCTTATTGGCCCAATAGCATTTTTTGAGAATTTTGTAACAATTGCAGTTTTAATGTTTGCTTGGGCTGTTGTCTTATTGGCATTTTTTATCTTAGCAATTCAATTATTTATAACAATTCTTGGTTTTTGGTTGCAACAACCGAAATTATTAAACTGTTATGGGTGCTTGCAAAATGTGTTACCTTGGTTATTATTATCTAAATTATACGATATTGGAGGAATAATGAAAAAAACCAATCATCTTATTCTTACATTGATGGGCTATGTAGGTTTTTTTATTGCAACTTATGGCGTTGTTGTGTTTTTTTTCAATAGAGCAGACTTAGACCTCCTTGTTGCTGTTATTTATGTGATGGGTTTATGCACGTTATTAATAGTTGTGTTTGTTTTTAGGCAACTCCAGATATCCAGAAAAGAAAAATATGCCAATATTACAGAGAAAATCCATAGGGTTAATCACATTACAAGAGACATCCAAACGGTATTGCTACATAATAAAGATCTACTTAAGAGTGATTCTGCTAATTTTAAGAAAGACGATGACGATAGAGTAGCTGCTCTATCGAAACTTGATAAGTGCATTGAATCTCAAAAGGTTGAGTTGATAGGTCTTCTTGATATTATCGGGTCATCTTTTGAGATGCTAACAGGTACACGTTGTAGAGTTGCAATCAAACTGATTGTAACGCATTCTGATGGTAAATCATATGTTGATGCTTTTGTCAGAGACAAAATATCTATGGACAAATGGGGAGAGCATGATCTTTACAGAGTTATAAATGATCATGATAAATTAAAGGATAACATAGTTTTTAAAACACTATTTTCTAATGATAATTACGAACGGAAATATTTAAGTAATAACATTCAAGAGGATGCGGAAACTAACACAAGTGTTAAAGCATATAGAAAAATTTCGGGAGCCGAGCTTGATGAGGTTAATAATAAAGTCAAACAATTGTTGAAAAAAATAAAACTATATCTACCTTGGACGAGCCAATCAGAAAGGTATCTACCTTATAGAAGCACATTAACTTGTGCGATAAGGCAACGAGAAATTGTAAATATTGGGTATAATGTAGAAATGCTAGGATTTTTGTGCATTGATAGTGAGTCTAGAGGTGTGTTTGACAAGAGATGGGATGAGCATATATGCTTTTCTTTTGCAGATGCTTTATATCGTCCTATCAACGAACTTTTAATCCTTATGGATTTATATGAAAACAACAAAGGAAAACAATAATGAGTGATTCGTCTGTGAGCAAACAACAAAGAAAAACTTCAAGAGGTAAAATATCGAGATCTGTTCTATCTTCGCGAACGGTTGGTTCGAATGTTGTAGTCGTTAAGGTGGAAGCGGGAGATGGTTCAAATAAATTTCGTGAAACTATTGTTAGAACTGCACCTGTTAGTTTCTTGCTTCGAGGATAAGAAGTGTCTTTTATAATTTAAAGAAATATTAGTTTGCTATTGAAAAAACTCAAAAAAGCAAAAGTTGCTGATTAGCAATTTCTGTTCCCTCTATCCGTCACATTCCTTGCGAAAAATTCTTTTGTTGTAATGTCGTCATCGGATTCTGTCATTTTTTATTTACGCCAATTGCGCTTTCGATATGCAATCACTGGTGATAATCCGCCTTGGAAACCAATTCGTGCGTTTGATGATGGTCAGAAAGTTTTTATTGAATTTCCAAGAGGCATCTCACAAGGCGAAGCACCCCCTTTATTTGTAGTTGGGCCTCAAGGCAATAACGAGCTGGTTAATTATCGAATGAAGGGGAATTATTATATCGTTGATAAATTATTTGCCGCAGCAGAGCTAAGACTTGGAGCTAACCCGCAACAAGTAGTTCGCATTTCTCGAACTGATGGTCATAAAGCAAAATCATCACGTAATGGGGGGAATTAGTGATGAGCGATGATGTTTTACGAGCAACTAAAGAAGATAAACTTGCACCATCTAGTTTAAACCTTTTTGCAAAGCCTCGCCCTGTAACTCGCCTAAATAGAAATGTGCTTATTGGATTAACTGTGCGGGTTTTATATTGATATTTGCTGCAACTTTTTATGCGTTGCAACCACCCTCAACAAATAATAAAAATAACAAAGAACTTTATAACGTCACTCATAAAGAACAGCCAGAACAGCTTTCTTCATTGCCAAAATCTTATAAAGATTATGTTGCACCAATTCTTGGTGCGCCTTTGCCTGGTGAGTTGGGTGCGGCAGTGTTAGATGCAGAACAACGTGCTGGACTTGAGCCATTACCTGTTCCATTTGGAGCAATGCCTTTTTTAGCAGATCATCAAACAGATATGGAAAGGGCAGAGAGAATACGCTTGGCACAACGGGCTCAACAGGGGCGAGAATCTTCTGTGTTCTTTCAAATTACTTCGCAACCAGAAGAAAACCCGAACTCAACTAATAATAGCGCTCAAGCAACCCTTGATAGCAATCCATTTGCAAAGCTAACAAATATTGATGGATTAAATGGGCAGTTGCAAAATGAGCCAAACGATCAACAGCAAAAGAATGATTTTCTAAATAGCAAACCAGACAAAGATATTTACAATCCATATCAATTGCAAAGCCCAATATCACCCTATCAGGTAATGGCAGGAACGGTTATTTCTGCAAGTTTAATTACTGGATTAAATTCTGATTTGCCTGGTCGTGTTATCGCACAAGTCACCAGAAATGTTTATGATAGCGTTAATGGCAAATATTTATTGATCCCACAAGGCACACGGCTGTTAGGGAAATATGATTCATCAATATCTTTTGGTCAGCAACGTGCGCTTGTAGTTTGGCAACGCTTAATTTTCCCTGATGGAACATCGGTAATTATCGATAATCTGCCTGCAACAGATAAAGCAGGATTTGCAGGGCTTAGTGATGAAGTTGATTTTCATGAATGGCGGCTGATTAAGGGCATTGCTCTTTCTACTTTATTTAGTGTTGGTGCTGAATTTGCTTTTAAAGATGAAAGTGATTTGGTTCAGGCTATAAAAGGCGGTTCGCAAAACTCAATAAATAGAGCGGGGCAAAAGATTGTTGAGCGAGAACTAGACGTGCAACCAACAATCACAATTAGACCTGGTTATCCACTTCGAGTGATTGTGCATAAGGATATTATCTTAAAACCCATCACCCAAACCCCCTCTAATTTTAGGAGTTCTTAGTCATGCCATTAAAACTCTCAAAACTACCAAAACGCACACCAATCAAACTAACCTCAACATTCCCACCAGATGTTCATAGCAAGCTAAGCGATTACGCCAAAATCTATGAACAAAATTACGGTGAGAAAGAACGAATTCAAGACCTAGTGCCATTCATGGTTGCAAGTTTTCTTAATGGCGATAGCGGCTTTAAAAAAGCACGAAGGGAACTTGCGCAATCAGTTAGGAAATTAAATCAACCCATAGCAATAAACACCTTAAAAGGAGATGAATAATGGCTCTTAAAATTGGAACATTCTATGCCAAAACAAATAAATCTGGAACAGACAAGTCTGGGCCATATTTTGAAGGAGTTCTTGAAACTCGAAAACTCCACAATCTTGGAAATATCACCATCAAGCCAAATGAAAAAACATCTGGCAACGAGCCAGACTTTTTAGTCCAAACAGATGGATTTGAAATTGGTCATGCTTGGAAGCAAATAACTAAATGTAATTCTCGATGACCCGCACATGAAAGAAGAAATCCGCGCACGGCTGGTTAAGCAAGACGAGAAACATATTCTTTTGTGGGAGCGAGTGACCAATTAGGCTAAAGATAACCAAATCAACAAACCTTCCTAAAGAGATAGAGCGTGTGCGCTCGGCACGTGATAAACTTGCAAAATTGGTTGTAAATGATCCTGTTTATCTTCCGATTTTTGAAAGACTTGAAAACGATCTCGTTTACCTTGAGGACAAACAAAATACTATCGAGCGAGCGAAAAATATTGTAAATCAAAGAGCAACTGATTGAACGCACTGATGCAAATGTTCAAGTGTTGCGCCTTTACCGTATCTTTCTCGATTAAGAGTATGCCCGAACAAATCACGTCTAATGCGATCATCAACTCCAGCGGCAATCATACGATCCTCAAAAGCATGTCTAAGACCGTAAAGGCTGTGTTTTGGTGTTTCAAGCAGGTCATTAGCCCGCAAATATTTATTCACAGTGCCAGATATAGAGGGATTATTACGATAACGAGCAAAGCCATTAGGCATTGTTTAATGCTTCAAGGCAACACCAGCAAGAGGGATTATACGACGTGATCTTGCTCTTTTAAGCCATCTTAAAAGTGGGCACAATTTCAGTTTGATAAAATAATATTATATCGTCCTTGCCCAGTAACAGCCCCACGCCCTGCATGACAATTTTGCCCAATGATTAAAAGTGGTAAAATTGGTGCAAGATTACCAGCAATCATCAATTTGCCAGAAACTGCATCATTAACAAGGTTTGCGTTTTGTCTATGCGACCATCGTTTAGTATAATCAGATGTTAGCTCTTCTGACCAATATTTAAGCCCCTTCCATTGCTCACTTAAAGCAAACCAATCCGCCTCAAGTTTTGCATCTTGCCAGCGTGCCAAACCATCAATTCTTCTCGCAAGCCTACCAATAAAACTATGCGGCTCGTCAATCAAATCACTATTTCCTGCGCTATCTAGTGGCGTAATAAAAGAAATTTCAACCATATCGGGAGTATCAACTACATCAAAACCCTCGATTGTGCTGGTGCGTAATTGGGTTATTTCAAATTTTGGTAAAAATTCACCACGTGCTAATTTCCCCCAAGACACTCTTTCTCTTAGTGTTTGCACCAACAATTCAACAGCTACAGGCAACCAGTCATTGGCAAATCCAAATATATTCAATTTAACGACAAGGTTCTGCTCCTTTTTATCAGCTGCAAATACATAAGGTTTAGGAATGCCGTGCTTGCCATATCTCATTTGCTCACGAAAAAACACATCTAATGCGCAAGGCGGTGTCCAAGGGCAGGGGGCTTCATTTATCGCTTCGCTAGATGCCCCTCGCACCAACTCGCTCCCCCACGCGCGCCTAATGAAAGGCAATAAATCTTTATTATTGAGCAACTCGCCATATCCAAAGATTTTAATTTCAATAGTTTGCGAGAACCAAGTTGCTGCTAATTCCTCAAGCCCAATAAACCTTGCTGGCTCATCAACTCTTTGTTGCAAGGGTGATAGTTTATTTTCATCATTCATAATAACCAATATTCTCCGTCCTCAGGAATAGGCGCACCACCATAAGCCAAACTATGGCGCAAGCCAGTGCGAGATAAAGCATACATACGCAAATTATCTCCATCATCAAGATGAATAGATAATAGTTTAAATAAATTTTTTGCCGCCTTTTCGCTCATTCTGGCTTCAAACACGCTTTTTTGTACTCGCACCGCCTGCTCTTCAAGCATTTTAGATATTTTGCGCCTAGTTCTTGCTCGAGTAATATCATAGGTAAAAACCATGGTCATTTCATTATTCATTTTATGTTTGTCGTCTCTTTTGAGGGTTGTCGCCGTTGGTCGCCACATTCTTTCTTGCGCTCACGCCGCGCAGGCTGCCCGACCCCGACACCCCCGCCTTTATTCTTGCCGCCGTTAGTCGCTACGCTCCCGACCCCGGCACCCCCGCCGCTTAATAATCCATAACATAGGGGCGATATTGCTCACGCTCCTCAAAATGCGCCGCTAATAAAAACGCCTGCTCACTAATAATATGCCGCCATTTTCGTCTTTTTCCTGTCTTTGACTTTTGATGGGGCGCGAAATTGCCATTTCATAGTGCCTAATTAGCGCTCTTGTTGCGCTTGATGTCATTCGTGTTTTTCCTGTCTTTGTCGTTGAAAACATATCTTGACCAACCGCACGAGTATTTATTGCCGAAATAACAACACTTTCGCACAATGGCGCACGAAACTCCTCCATTAAATCATAAGCCAAAGCATCTCTATCGCCATAAGTTTCATGCAAAACCCCAAACCCAATATGTAAGCCCGCCCGCTCTAAACAAACACTAACATCACGAGCCAGCATATTAGCGCACATGTTAAACATAATGTTCACACCGCTTATTTCTCCTCGCCTATCACGAGTGCTAAAGCTAAAACCATATTCCAAATTTCTGCCCAATGCTGGCCAATATAGCGCAGTGGCTCGCCCCTCAACGCCCATCAGGCTAGCAAGTGATTTCTCGTGCGGCACACGCCTGATAAGAGTGTTTATTTCACTTAGATTTTTTAATGTTTGCGGGTTTTTGCGCTTGCGGTTTAATCGGCGCAATAAGGCTCGCTGATTGCGTATTCTGCCATCAACAAACCTCCTTGCTAAATCGAGCCGTTTTTCCTCATTACTAATCAATTTTGCCTGCAAAAGATGCCGCTTTGCTTTTGCTCCATATCGGGGTGCAACCCAGCCTTTTGTTTCCCCCCAGCCATTGACAAAAGCAAGCGGCGTATCTGATGCCAAAGCAAGATCAATAGCGCAATTATCTACCTCAGCTTTTGGCCCAATTTCTATTCTATCCACATCTTTATTTGGCAAAGCCAAAATCTCACGCCATTCATAGCCAGTTTCAAGATTGCCAGATTTCTCCTCAACACTAAATGCCTCATTGCGAATAGATAATCGCCTGCCAGCCTCCATGACATAAAGCACTCGCAAACCGGGGTCTAACCCTGCTCGCCTTTTACGCAACAATTTATCTTGCGCTATTGCAATTTCTTGCTTTGAGCGAAAATCCTCTTGCGCCACCTTTTGCATTAATTGCAAAACCTGATTTTCATCTTGTGCAATAGCAGACTTAACAACCATTGAGCGCACAAATAAATGCCCCAAAAAGCGAAA
>JAKISM010000072.1 GCA_021648585.1 Devosiaceae bacterium
TGAAGTTCGTGAAGAGCAGCTAAAACATTTAGAAGAAGAACGACGCCGCCTTGATGATGAAATAGCAAACTTTGGCGAATATATGAGTAATCTGCACAAAGCACGCGATAGAGAAGAGTTTGATAGTTATATGAACTCACGTCCCAATAATTTTAATGATGACGCAGGTGGTGCAGATTTCAGCACTGATAGTTCTGCACAAACTAGAAAAACTAAAAAGAAATAAAGACTAACTGTTTACCTCCCCCTTAAACATTGTCTTTAAAAAGCGCCCCTTTCTTAATTGATCGGGGCGTTTTGTATTTTTGGTCGGGGAGGCGCAATAACGCATGTCCAAGTAAATAAGTCGAGTGGGGGTTCAAGTAAAAAGTAGATAGAATTTAAAGAGGTAAACCTAATCAAAAAGCTTTTTGATTTTTGCAAAAAAGCCAGACGAAGTTGGATTGTTTTTATCGTTTGAAATATCTTGAAATTCTTTTAATAGCTCTTTTTGTTTTTTTGAGAGATTTTGTGGGGTTTCAATATCCATCTGCACATATAGGTCGCCAAATTGAGAAGAACGAAGCACGGGCATTCCCTTGCCTTTAAGGCGCACTCTTTGACCCGGTTGCATGCCAACATTTACTTTAACTTTTGCTTTATTTCCACCAACAATTGGCACCTCAAACTCACCACCAAGTGCCGCTGTTATCATGGTGATAGGAACTCGAACATATAAATCTGCGCCATCACGTTGATATAAATCATCTTGGATTATTGTGATGAAAATATAAAGATCTCCTGCCGGCCCGCCTCTTGTGCCTGCTTCGCCCTCACCAGAAAGGCGAATGCGAGTGCCATCTTCAATCCCTTTGGGAACATCAACACTTAATTTGCGTGATTGCTGTTTGCGCCCTGCGCCATTGCAATCGGTGCATGCTTGATCCATTGTCTGCCCGCGTCCATTGCAATTAGGGCAGACGCGCTCAATAGTAAAAAACCCTTGGGACGATCGCACTTTACCATGCCCATTACAAGTTGAGCAGCTAGACATTCCTGTGCCGGGTTTTGCCCCCGAGCTATCGCAAGTTTCACATGCAACAAGGGAAGGCACGTCAATTTCAACCGTGCGCCCCAAATATGCCTCTTCAAGCGAAATTTCTAAATTATATCTAAGATCAGAGCCTCTAAGGGATGATGGACGCTCGCGCCCGCCTCTTGAAGCACCTGCTCCGCCAGCGGCACCCATGAAATCGCCAAAAATATCTTCAAACATATCAGACATAGAAGAAGAAAAATCAGGGCCAAAACCTTGCGCTCCGCCTCGCCCGCCCATGCCACCATTTTCAAATGCCGCGTGACCAAATCTATCATAAGCGGCGCGTCTTTGTGGGTCTTTTAAAGTATTATAAGCCTCATTTACTTCTTTAAATTTACCCTCAGCGTCTTTATCTTCCTGATTTCTATCTGGGTGATATTGCATAGCAAGCTTGCGATAAGCGACTTTTAATGTCTTATCATCTGCGCTTTTCTCAACGCTTAATATTTCATAAAAATCACGTTTTATCAATTTAAAAACTCTTCATTTAAAGCAAAATAGCTTTAAGGGCTTTTCGCCCTTAAAGCTTTGTTTTTCATTTAGCAAATTTTGCTTTTAGTTTATTTTTTATCATCAGAAATATCATCTAAGTCTTCTGGCATTTCTTCAAAATCGGCATCAACTACGTCATCATCGTCAATACCGTCAGCTTGTGCATCTGCTTTTGCATCGCCCTCTGCTTCTTGTTGTTGGGCTTTATACATTGCCTCACCAAGTTTCATTGCAGCATCAGACAAAACACCTGTTTTGTCTTTAAGTTCAGCTAAACTACCATCTTCAAGTGCAACTTTAATATCTTCAAGCGCAATTTCAATAGCTTCTTTGTCGTCAGAGCCAACTTTATCGCCATAATCTTTAAGCGATTTTTCGGTTGAATGAACAAGGCTTTCTGCTCGGTTTTTAGCTTCAACAAGTTCGCGTTTTTCTTTATCTGCTTCGGCGTTTGCTTCTGCTTCTTCTACCATTCTTTCAATATCTTCATCGCTTAGTCCGCCAGAAGCCTGAATGGTAATTTGCTGCTCTTTGCCTGTGCCTTTGTCTTTTGCACTAACATTAACAATGCCATTTGCATCAATATCAAACGTTACTTCAATTTGCGGAATACCGCGCGGAGCAGATGGAATGCCAGTTAAATCAAAACGACCTAAACTTTTATTATCACCCGCCATTTCACGCTCGCCTTGTGCAACATTGATAGTCACAGCAGATTGATTATCTTCAGCAGTTGAAAATGTTTGGCTTTTTTTGGTTGGAATTGTTGTGTTTCTATCAATAAGACGAGTAAACACCCCACCCAAAGTCTCAATACCAAGTGAAAGTGGGCTAACATCTAAAAGAAGAACGTCTTTAACATCACCCTGAAGAACACCTGCTTGAATTGCCGCACCCATTGCAACAACTTCGTCTGGGTTAACGCCTTTATGAGGCTCTTTATCAAAAATATTTTTAACAGTTTCTTGCACCTTAGGCATGCGGGTCATACCACCAACAAGCACCACTTCGTCAATATCACTAGCTTTAAGCCCAGCATCTTTAAGTGCAGATTTACAAGGGCCAACAGTGCGTTTAATTAAATCATCAACTAAACTTTCAAATTTTGCTCTTGTTAGTTTTAGTTGAAGATGTTTAGGGCCATCTGCATCAGCAGTAATAAACGGAAGATTTACTTCTGTTTGAGTTGCGCTAGAAAGCTCGATTTTAGCTTTTTCAGCAGCTTCTTTTAAACGTTGTAGAGCTAGCTTGTCTTTCTTTAAATCAATGCCTTGCTCTTTTTTAAATTCGTCTGCCAAATATTCAACAAGGCGCATGTCAAAATCTTCACCACCAAGAAATGTATCACCATTGGTAGACTTAACTTCAAATACACCATCACCAATTTCAAGGATAGAAACGTCAAATGTTCCACCACCAAGATCGTAAACTGCAATAATGCCAGTATTATCTTTGTCTAAACCATAGGCAAGAGCTGCGGCAGTTGGCTCGTTAATAATGCGCAAAACTTCAAGGCCGGCAATTTTACCAGCGTCTTTAGTTGCTTGGCGTTGACTATCATTAAAATATGCTGGAACGGTAATCACGGCTTGAGTAACTTCTTCACCAAGATAGCTCTCAGCGGTTTCTTTCATTTTACCCAAAATCATACCAGAAACTTCACTTGGTGACATTTTCTTGCCATCAACTTCAACCCAAGCATCACCATTATCCCCTTTAACAATTTTATAGGGGACTAGTTTTTTGTCTTTTTTTACCATCGGGTCATCATAGCGACGACCAATAAGGCGCTTCACTGCAAATAATGTGCCCTCAGGATTGGTGACGGCTTGGCGTTTTGCAGGCTGGCCAACAAGACGCTCGCCATCTACTCCAAAAGCTACCATTGAAGGTGTTGTGCGCATACCTTCGGCATTTTCAATAATTTTAGGATCTTTGCCGTCCATAACAGCGACACATGAATTAGTTGTTCCTAAATCAATTCCAATAATTTTTCCCATTTTTTATTCCTCTTAATTTTAGCGAACTTTATTTAACCCCAAATAGCGGCGGTATATTTCAAGTCCCTGATGGGTAAATGCTCAATAGAGCGTTGTGGCGTATATAAGGTTCACTTGAGTGACCTTCAAGCACCAAATCAAATATTTTTGTTTTTTATGCCTGTTTATCAATATATTGCTTTGAAAAGCTTATATCACCGTCTTCAAATGGCTTTTCATCTACCTTTGGAGGTTTTGAGCCCTTTGCAATTCCAACCAAAGCTGGGCGCAAAATCCGCTCTCCAATTACAAAACCGGGTTGAATTTCTTCAACAATAGTTCCATCGGGCTCTGAGCTGTTTGGCACTTCAAACATTGCTTGGTGCTTATGAGGGTCAAACTTTTCGCCCAATGATAAAATTGGCTTCACACCATTTGCTTGTAAAAGGCGCTGCATCTCACGATCAGTCATTTCTATGCCTTCAACCAAAGAGTCTAATATTTTATCTCCACTTTCCCTAGCCTCTTTTGGAACAGTCGATAAAGCACGAGAAAGATTATCGGTAGCGCCAAGCATATCACGAGCAAAATTAGCGATAGCATAGGTGCGAGCTTCGCCAACTTCTCTTGCTGTACGTTTTCGCAGGTTTTCCATTTCTGCAATAGTGCGCAAAAGTCGATCTTTCATGTCGGCATTATCTGCAACTAAAATTTCATTTTCAGCATTTAATGCGGCAATTGGATCAATCTCTTGATTTTCATTTTCCTCATTAAGAGGTGATTCTAAGTTTTCGTCGTCAATATTGTCGTTGTCTTCTTGCATATTTAGCTCTTACTTTATTAAATCTTGGATTAATATTATTATTCTTACATGCATATCGGCGTTCTTATTACAGATATCAACTCTTAAGTGCAACAATTCTTGAAATAACATGTGCTGTATAATCAACTACTGGCACAATGCGAGCATAATTTAACCTTGTCGGGCCAATTATCCCCAATGCACCCACAATATTTTGCGAACCATCTTTAAAAGGGGCAATTATCACCGAAGATCCTGAAAGAGAAAATAATTTATTTTCCGATCCAATAAAAATCCTAACCCCCTCACCCGAATCAGCGTCATTGAGTAAATCAATTAATCCTTGTTTGCTCTCTAATTCATCAAATAACTCACGCACCCGCATCAATTCTTCAGATGCCATTGTATCATTGATAAGGTTTGCTCGCCCTCTAACTATTAAAGTTGGCTTGGCTTTTGAGGCCGATTTTGAAAGAGTTGCAATTCCTGCATCAATTAATTTTGCAGTTAAATCATCTAATTGGGTCTGTTGATTTTCATGTTGGTCTAATAAAACATCTCGTGCCTCAGATATAGTGCGCCCCAACATATAATGGCTTAAATAATTACTTGCCTGCTCTAGCGCATTTGAGCTTACACCCTTTTCAACGTTAAAAACCCGATTTTCAACCTGCCCGTCATCTCCCACCAAAACCGCCATCACAGTTTCACTATCAAGACGCACAAATTCTATATGTTTAAGCACCATATCAGTTTTAGAAGTTATCACCATGCCAGCGCCCTGACAAAGCCCAGAAAGCAGCGTGCTAGCCTTAGTCAATAAATCTTCAAGCGCATCATCATTAGCATTTTGCTCGATTTGCTTTGCAATATTTTGCCGCTCTTCATTGTTAATTGTGCCAGTTTCAAGCATCGCATCAACAAAGAACCTTAACCCAGATTGCGTAGGCGCTCGCCCTGCCGAAATATGCGGTGCGGCAATTAGTCCAAGCTCCTCTAAATCCATCATTACGTTACGAACTGATGCAGGCGATAGGCTAGTTTGTAACATACGAGAAAGCTGGCGTGAGCCAACTGGCTCGCCCGTTTCAATATATGATTCTACTAAGCGCTTAAAAATATCTTGGCTACGTTGATTAAGCGAAGTTAGAAATTTTTCTGAATTTGAATTTTTATCCATATCCTTAAATAGAGATATTTATCTAAAATGCCAAATAAATTATGCTTTCAAATATTATTAATAACATATAAAGATTTGCGCTTAAGGAGAAATAACATGCGACCATCAAAACGACAATTAAATGAAATGCGAAATGTAACTATTGAGCGCAATATTGCTCCACAGGCTGAAGGCTCTTGCCTTATTAGTTTTGGCAATACGAAAGTTTTATGCACAGCTTCGGTTGAAACCAAACTACCGCCGTGGCGACGTGGGCAGGGCGTTGGTTGGGTAACGGCCGAATATGGTATGCTACCACGCTCAACAGGCTCTCGTATGCGCCGAGAAGCAACGCAGGGCAAGCAAAGCGGGCGAACTCAAGAGATCCAACGTCTTATAGGGCGTTCAATGCGGGCGATTATTGATATGGAAGCACTTGGCGAAAATCAAATCACCCTAGATTGCGATGTTATTCAGGCCGATGGTGGCACTCGAACTGCCGCAATTTCTGGCGCTTATGTGGCGCTTAGTGAGGCAATTTCTTGGATGAGAGCACGAGAAATTATTAAAAAAAATCCGATTAAAGATAATATTGCTGCAATTTCTTGTGGCATATATCAAGGCTCACCAGTGCTTGATCTTGATTATATTGAAGATAGCGAGGCTGAAACGGACGCTAATTTTGTTATGAGTGGGTCTGGTAAAATAATTGAAATTCAGGGCACTGCCGAGCAGAACCCATTTTCTCGTGATGAATTAAATCAATTATTAGATTTAGCGCAAAAGGGAATTGGCGAGATTATTACAATTCAAAATGAGGCGCTTGCTAAATAATGGGTGATTGGTTCAAATTAAAGCGTGGTGATAAATTGCTTTTAGCGACCCATAATAAAGGCAAGCTAAAAGAATTTTCTGATCTATTTGCGCCCTTTGGCTTAGAAATTATTTCCGCAGGGCAATTAGGATTGCCAGAGCCAATAGAGGACGGCACAAGTTTTAGAGAAAATGCCGCCATTAAAGCTCACGCTAGTGCAAAGGGTGCTAATATGCTGGCTCTTGCCGATGATAGTGGGCTTTGTGTTGATGCGCTTGATGGCGCTCCCGGTATTTATACTGCTGATTGGGCTGAGAAACCTGATGGCACTCGTGATTTTGATATTGGCATGAAAAAGGTCGAGGACGAATTACAAAAAGCAGGTGCAGTTTTACCAAAACAAAGAAAAGCCGCCTTTAATGCTACCCTTTGTCTTGCTAATCCGCATGGTGATGAGCTATTCTTTGAGGGTAAAATAAATGGCGAAATGGTCTGGCCGCCTCGTGGGGATTTGGGGTTTGGATTTGATCCGACTTTTAGCCCTCAAAATTATGATATTAGTTTTGGTGAAATGAGTTCTGAAATGAAACATGGTTATAAAAGAGGAGAGCAAGGGCTTAGCCATCGCTCTCGTGCTTTTGCAAAAATGATTGAGGCATGTTTTGACTAAAAATCAAACACGAGCAAATGGACTTTTTGGCATTTATATTCATTGGCCTTTTTGCGTGGCTAAATGCCCCTATTGCGATTTTAATTCGCACGTGCCGCACGCCCGATCGATAGGCGGTGCATTTAGCGAAGATGAATTTATTGCAAGCTATAAAATTGAATTAGCGCATTATGCAAACTTAAAACCAAAACAAAAAGTGCAATCAATTTTCTTTGGTGGTGGCACGCCCTCTTTAATGAGTGCCAAGGCGGTTGGTGCAATAATCGAAGAAATTCATGCACTATATAATGTTTCTGATAATGCTGAAATTACTCTTGAAGCTAACCCAAACTCTGTTGAGGTGGCAAAATTTAAGGACTATAAAGCGGCTGGCATAAATCGTGTTTCGGTTGGCGTGCAATCTTTACGTGATGACGAGTTAATAAAATTGGGGCGCACCCATTCAGTTTCAGAAGCAAAATCTGCTATTGCCATTGCGCAAAGTATTTTTGAGCGCTCAAGTTTTGATCTTATCTATGCTCGCCCTGAGCAAACCCTAGAGGATTGGCGAGTAGAACTTAACGAAGCGATTGATATGTCAGCAGGGCATATTTCGCTTTATCAACTAACGATAGAGCAAGGCACGAGGTTTTTTGATTTAGCATATTCTGGCAAATTAATAATGCCAAATGCCGATTTAAGCGCCGATTTTTATCAACTAACAAATGGAATATGTAACGAGGCCTTTATGCCAGCTTACGAAATTTCTAACCACGCAATAAAGGGCGAAGAAAGCTTGCATAATCTATTATATTGGCGTTATGGCGAATATGCTGGCATTGGTCCAGGGGCGCATTCTCGCCTTGTGTTAGATAATGTACGCCATGCTTTGGACAATGAAAGATTACCGCATATTTGGCATAATAAGGTGAGCAATATTGGGCATGGCATTGTTACAAATGACAAGCTTACCTATGAAGAAGAGGGCGATGAATATTTACTAATGGGCTTGCGTCTAAGCGAGGGGATTGACCCTAAAAGATTTGAGCAATTATCAGGGCGAGCGCTTGATAAAAATAAAATCAAAGACCTGTTGGGTTATGGTTATGTTGAACATCTTAATAATGGCAATCTACGAGTAACAAATAGTGGTTTTAGTGTGCTTGATGCAGTGGTTGCTGATTTAGCTGCTTAGGATTGAGCCTTTGCCCGTCATGCTCGCACTTGATGCACTAATGTCCGATTAAGCAAGGGCTTGCTTTCTTCCTTCTCCCCTTGCGGGAGAAGGTGTCCGCAATGCGGACGGATGAGGGGGGGGTAAAATACCCCGCAAAAAATGGTTATAAACTTTACACCTTTATACGCTCACGCCGCACAGGCTGGCCCCTCACCCGTCTCGACGTTTCACGCCGATCCACCCTCTCCCGCAAGGGGAGAGGGGAAGTGCGTCTACTTGAAAACCAAGTCCATTTTTTAATGTTTCTAATAACCCCTTGAAAATACAAAGAATCCAAAATTTTCTTCTAATATAAAGACTTCTTTTGCCTGCGCCTAATTATCGAAGAGGGGATATTCATAGATTCTCGATATTTAGCAACCGTGCGCCGAGCAATATCAACCCCAAGTTCCTCCTGTAACATTTGCCCTATCTTATCGTCGGAAAGAATAGCTTTTACGCTTTCTTCTTTGATTAGATTTTTTATGCTATATCTCACCGCCTCCGCTGAATGTTCTGCTTGGCCAATATTTGAGGCAAGGGCGCTAGTGAAGAAATATTTCATTTCAAATAATCCACGATCACAAGAGATATATTTATTTGCTGTGACCCGAGAAACAGTTGATTCGTGCATTTCAATTTCATCGGCAACCATTTTTAATGTCATGGGCTTAAGATGAGATACGCCATGATGGAAAAACCCATCCTGAAAACGCACAATTTCAGTTGCAACTTTAAGGATAGTTTGCGCCCGTTGATCAAGGCTTTTGGTAAGCCAATTAGCCGTTTGCATACAATCAGATAAAAAAATCTTTTCTTGTTTATCTCGGAGTTTTTTTGAAACTAAAGCATAATAATTTTGATTAATTAATATGCGTGGCAAAATTTCAGAATTTAACTCAATGAGCCACGATCCATCATTGCTTTTACGCACAAATATATCGGCAATAATCGCCTGCATTGGCGCTCCATCAAAAGCCAGAGCAGGCTTTGGATCAAGTTCACGCAATTCAGATAACATGTCGCTAATATCTTCTTTGCTTGCCCCAATTTCACGCTCTAAAGTTAAAAAATCATGTTTTGCAATGAAGTGCAAATTATCAAGCAATTTCATCATTAAAGGGTCAAGCCTATCACGCTCTTTAAGTTGAATGGCTAAACATTCAGGTAAATCCCTAGCAAACACGCCAAGCGGCTCGCAACTATGTAATTCTTTTAGAACTGAAATTACCTCATGTTCTTCAATATTAAGCAATGTCGCAATTTCTTCACAAGTGATATCTAAATAACCTCTTTCATCAAGATTATTCACTAATTGATGGGAAATAATTAGTTTTAATTGGTCACTAAACATAAGTGATATTTGCTCTAATAAATGATCGCTTAAGGTTATTTTGCTAGCAGTATAAGAATCAATATCTGCGCCTTGAGAATTGTTAAAAACTTCTCCTGCTGACTTATAGTTATTTGTGGATTGGGAAATCGAATCTTGTCCAACCTGTTCAGGAAATAGGTTTTCTGTATCAGTATCAAAACTATCGGCAATTTGCTCAGCGCTACCTAATGTATCAGTTAGAGAATGGTTTTCTTCAGCATTATCACTAATATCTTCTTTTACCTTATCATTATCTTGCGCTCTTTGCTCATCATCACGCTCAATTAATGGGTTGCGCTCAAGCTCCTCATTAACAAAGGCCGCTAGCTCTAAATGCCCTAATTGCAGCAATTTAATTGACTGCATTAATTGCGGAGTTAGAGTTAGGCTTTGAGATTGCCGTATTTCTAAACGTGGTCCAAGACCCATTATTTGCTCCAAAAGCTAGCTAAATTGCTAGGTGATAAAGCAATTATGTATGATTTGCTTGCATCGCACAAGTTCTTCTATACAAGTTTTGTGCCAAATAGAATTAATCAACAAAATTTAATATGAAAAACTATCCCCAAGATAAACTCGGCGGGCTTCAGGATCATTAGTTATTGTTTCTGGTTTGCCCTGTATCATTACTTTTCCATCGTGAATAAGATATGCACGATCAACTAAGCCAAGAGTTTCACGCACTGAATGATCGGTAATTAAAACGCCAATATTGCGCTTAGTTAATTGGCGCACTAGATCTTGAATTTCTGCAACGGCGATTGGGTCAACTCCAGCAAACGGCTCATCAAGTAAGATAAATCTTGGATCTGCAGCTAATGCTCTAGCTATTTCAACACGGCGACGCTCTCCACCTGATAAAGATAAGGCGCTAGCTTTACGTAAATGAGCAATAGAAAATTCTTCTAATAAGTCATCAAGCTTTTTTATTCGCTGTTTTTTATCTCTAATATTATGCTCAAGCACCGCCAAAATATTATCCTGAACACTAAGTCCACGAAAAATAGATGGCTCTTGCGGTAAATATCCAATGCCCAAACGAGCCCGTTGGAATAATGGCATTTTTGTAATTTTATGCCCATCAATTAACACATCGCCACTATCAGGCTTCACTAGCCCCATAATCATAGTAAAAACTGTGGTTTTTCCAGCGCCGTTTGGCCCTAACAGGCCAACCGCCTCACCTTGCCTAACAGCTATTGAAACATCGCGCACCACAGATCGCTTGCCAAAAGATTTTGCTAAAGCATGGGCTATTAACCAGCCTGTTTGATCAACATCATTTTTTGCTTTGCTTGCCAATATAGATCCCTTTTAAGATAGCCTGTTTATTGTGTTGAAAAAATTGCCGTTACTCTTTTACCATTCTGGCTTGCAGGAAATCTTGATGTGCCATTTTTTATATCAACAATTAATTCAGCCCCAGTAATTGTACCACTATCATTAACCACTTTTACATTGCCAAAAAGCTTAAGAATTTCGGTTTTAGGATCGTAAACCCCTCTATCAGAAAAAGCCGTTTGCTCAGGCTGCTTAATTTTTACCTTACCAATAACTTCCAAAGATTTAATATCAGATGGGCCATTTTCACCATAATAAACAATTACTTTATTAGCCCATACTTTTAGGTCTGGCTGCACAATAATTACATTGCCAGTAAAAACTGCCCTTGATGAACTTTCCTCTACGCTAAAATCATCAGATGTGATTACTATTTGATCCTCAACTGCATTTGCTTGGCCATTATA
>JAKISM010000073.1 GCA_021648585.1 Devosiaceae bacterium
TTCAAAACCTTCTCTATCCCTTGAATAAAAATCGCTTTGCGCCAATTTCTCTTCGATTTTTGCAATATTTTTTGTTAAATCATCAATCATTTTAGGCAGGGTTTTTAGTGCATGTTGCTGCTTAAAAGATAATTTCTTTTTTTTGTTTGCTGTTGCTCTTTTTTGCTGTTTGCTTTTTTCTTTTGGAGTTTTTTCTTGTGCTTGAAAGAATGGCTTGTTTTTCACTTGCCGCTCATAATCAGAATAACCACCAATATATTTTGTCCAAGTGCTACTGGCAGAAGAAGTGCTACTGGCAGAAGAAGTGCTACTGGCAGAAGAAGTGCTACTGGCAGAAGAAGTGCTGCTGCCAGTAGTT
The DNA here is from genome assembly GCA_021648585.1 of Devosiaceae bacterium. Taxonomy (GTDB): domain Bacteria; phylum Pseudomonadota; class Alphaproteobacteria; order Rhizobiales; family Devosiaceae; genus S141-66. The sequence continues at coordinate 359 of JAKISM010000073.1, forward strand.
GAAGTGTCGCTATCTTCATAAGCAATGATAGAAGTTGCAACCCTATCTAAAAAATCACGATCATGACTAACAATAATTGCCGTTCCAGAATAATCCGCAATCATTTCTTGCAACAAATCAAGCGTCTCTAAATCCAAATCATTGGTTGGCTCATCAAGCACCAATAGGTTTGAGGGCAAAGAAAGTGTCTTTGCCAAACTTACTCTAGCTCTTTCGCCCCCCGAGAGTTTTTCAAGCGGTGTGCCTGCTTGCTCAGGGCTAAATAAAAAGTCTTTCATATAAGAAATAATATGACGAGACGTGCCATTTATTTCAATAATATCAGTGCCGCCACCGCTAAGGGCATCTTTTAGAGAAGTTTTAGGAGATAGGGTTGATCGTGTTTGATCAAGCAAGCCTAATTCAATATTAGAGCCAAGTTTTACTTCGCCGCTATCGGGTTTTATTTCGCCAATAAGCAATTTAACAAGTGTAGTTTTACCAGCACCATTAGGGCCAATTATGCCAACTCTATCGCCACGCATAATGCGAGTTGAAAAATCATTTATTATAGAAATATCACCAAATGATTTAGAAATATTCTTTGCCTCTATAATTATATTACCTGAGGTCTTTGCCGTTGCTGCATTTAATGAAACTTTGCCAATTTGCGCACGTTGGTTTTTGCGCTCTTCTCTTAATGCCGTTAATTCACCCATGCGCCTAACATTGCGCTTTCGCCTTGCCGTTACTCCATAACGAACCCAATGTTCTTCACGCACAATTTTACGTTTTAATTTATGGCGCTCAAGCTCCTCTTCTTCAAAAAACTTTTCACGCCAAACCTCAAACCTATCAAATCCAAAATTTAATTGATGGGTTTTACCTCTATCAACCCATAAAGTGCTTGAAGAAAGATCGGACAAAAATCTTCTATCATGACTAATAATAACTAGCGCTGCTTTGAGGTTTTTAAGCTCTTCCTGCAGCCAAGTAATGGCTGGTAAATCAAGATGATTTGTTGGCTCATCTAATAATAATATATCAGGATTTGGCGCTAAAACTTTTGCTAAAGCGGCTCGTTTTATTTCACCGCCAGAGAGATTTTTGGTACTCCTGTCATCACTTAAACCAAACTGGTTTAATAAATATTGCGCATAATGTTCATCATCTAATGGGCTTAGTCCTGATTTCACATAATCAAGTAGGGTTTCATATTTACTAAGGTCTGGCTCTTGTTCTAAATAGCATATTGTGGTGCTAGGCTGCATAAACCGCTCGCCCTTATCTGCTTCAACTAGGCCAGAAATTATTTTTAAAAGGGTTGATTTGCCCGAGCCATTGCGCCCAACAAGTGCTATTTTATCCCCTTTATTTACATAAAGGTCAGCACCCTCAAGTAGTGCATCACCACCAAAGCTAAGCTCAATATTTTTAAGGGTCAATAAAGGAGTTGGCATAAATCGTTCTAGCCTTCAATTTTTGAAAAATTAGCAACCAAGTGCATTACATCTCTTAAATAAGCCAAAAGATTTAGACGGTTTTTACGTATAGACTTGTCTTCGTCATTAACCAAAACATGCTCAAAAAAATTATCCACTGGTTTTTGTAAACTAGCCAAAGATTGAATGGCGGCTGAAAAATCATCGCTTTTAATATGTGCTTGTACTTTTTCGGCAACATCATCAATAGCATTTTTTAATGCAATTTCTTGCTCAAGAGATAAAAGACTTAAATCCACCTCACCAGAAAAATTACTACCCTCTTTCTTTTCTTCAGCCAATAAAATATTCACCGCACGGCGATAACCAGCCAAAAGATCTATGCCAGCTGGTTTTTCTAACAGGTCTGAAAGCGCATTAACTCGTAAAGTAATTTCAAACATATCATTGCTCAAAGCAGTAATTACCGCATCAACCAAATCATGCCTTGCGCCATTATCACGCAACATTACTTTGAGCCTGTCATGGAAAAAACTTAACAGATCTGGCTCAACGTCAAGTTGGAAATCTATTTTATTTTCAACCAAAATTCTAATTATTCCAAGCGCTGCACGGCGAAGCGCAAACGGATCTCTTGAGCCTGTTGGCTTTTCATTAATTGACCAAAAACTATTTAGCAAATCTAATTTATCAGCTAGCGCAACGGCAATAGAAATCGGCTCGGTGGGCACTTCATCGCTCGCACCAACTGGCTTATAATGATTTTGAATAGCATTGGCTACACGCTCATCTTCACCTTGCTCAAGCGCATAATAGCGACCCATTAGGCCTTGCAATGATGCAAATTCATTGACCATTTCTGAAACTAGATCAGCCTTTGCAAGATTTGCAGCACGAGCGGTTAAATCTATATCAGCGCCAATTTGCGGTGCTATATTTTTTGCCAAAGAAATTATGCGCTCAACCCGCTCAAATTGCGAGCCAAGTTTGGCATGAAATATCATAGATTTTAGTTTTGGCAATCTGTCTGCAAGCGGAGCTTTAAGATCATTTTCATAGAAAAATAATGCGTCCTTAAGCCTTGCAGTTATGACACTTTCATTGCCAGCAATAATGAGTTTGCCACCATCATCAGCAATCATATTTGAAACTAGAATAAATTTATTTGTTAATTTGCCCTCTTCATCTGTCAGACAAAAACATTTCTGATTAGCTTTAATCGTTGTGACAATTACTTCTTTTGGCAGGCTTAAAAAATCTTTTTCAAAGCTACCCATCATTGGCACTGGCCATTCAACTAAGCCTGCAACTTCTTCTAATAATCTTTTATCAGAAATTAATTTTAGCCCCTTAGCAAAGCTAAGCTGATTTGCGTCTTGCTCAATAATTTGCATACGCCTATCAATATCAAGAACAACATGCGCCTTTTGCAAAGATTGCGCATAATCATCAAAGCGTTTTATTTTAATTGGCTTAGGGCTTAAAAAACGATGACCATAAGTTTCATCACCTGATTTTATATCATCGATTTCAAATCCTACTATTTCGCTTTCATCAATTTCATTGCTAAAAATAGCAACAATAGAGCGCAAAGGGCGCACCCAATTTAGCTTGCCATTTCCCCAGCGCATGGATTTTGCCCATGGGAAATTTTTGATGATTTTGGGCATAATTTCGCTTAGGATTTTTACGGTGCTAAGCCCCTTTTTCTCAATTACAGCAACATAAAACTCACCCTTTTTAGGATCACTTTGAATTGTCGCTTCATTAATTGAGTTAAGACCAGCACCACGCAAAAACCCTGCAATAGCTTGTTCTGGCGCATCAATTTTTGGGCCTTTTTTCTCACTCCTTGTATCGGGTGAAGATTTTGGCAAACCAGTAATAACTAAAGCCAAACGGCGAGGTGTTACAAAACTTTTAGCGCTTTCATAAGTTAGGCCTGCATCTACTAGCGCATTAGTTACTAATTTTTTTAAATCATTGGCAGCTTTGCGCTGAAAACGAGCAGGTATTTCTTCACTAAAAAGTTCAAGTAAGAATTCAGACATTTAATAATCTTTATCATTGTTACAATCATTAAATCACTGACTAACAAGTGCTAATCAAAAAGTCTATTAAGTTTAAGATTTTAAGCAAAAGAAAACTCACTTTCTTCCTCCCCCTTGTGGGGAGGAGCTTTCTTTTTTCTCCCTCCCCCTTCGCGGGGAGGGTTGGGGTTGGGACCTGGGAGAATGGTGTGATTTTTAGGCGAAGTCCAGCGAGCAAATATAAACTACCAGCCGCCTCCACCTCCACCGCCGCCCCCACCGCCAGAACTGCCACCACTAGAAAACCCAGATGAAGAAGAACTCGAAGGCTGAGCCGCAATCATTGAAGCAGACATACCTGTTGCTAAGCCTGACATAGATTTACTTAGGCTTGAAGCAGAATAAGAAGTGCCACTTAGCCAAGTAGGGTTATAGTTATTTGTTGCATCAGAAACAGCATTACGTGCTAATTCGCTTTCAAAATGTTGCGACCATGGTTTTTCTACGCCCAAAGCGACGGCAAATGGTAATATTTTTTCAAATCTCTTAACGCTCATTTCTGGCTCATCAATCATATTAAGGCGCTGTTTTTCAGCTACTTCAAGGTACATACGAAAGCCATCAATTTGATCCATAATTTTTCGCCCATGCACAGTGGGAGCACGCATGAGAAATGCGAATAACACGTTCAAGATAACGATTGTAACAGTGGCGATAATAGCAGTAGTGCTTGATATTGTGGCAAAGGTAGCCAATATTGCCCCAGACATATTAAACCCTGCCATAGCTATCCAAACAAAAATGAATATTCTTGCAAATCCACCTCTAGACCAAAGACCACTAAATGCACCAGTAAGTAATGCAATAGCAACGCCAGCGCCTATTGCACCAACTGCATAGACGGGGTGTATTATTCCAAGAACCATCATTATAATTAAGCTAATAGCAGAAAGAACAAATCCTATAATAACATAAGAAACATTATTCTTGAAAAAAGCATGACGGTTTTCTGTGCCAATTATTTTGATAAATTCTTCTCTAGTTTTATTTAATTTTACTCCATGCGCCTTATTAAAAAACACCGTGCCCTTTGATTGAATATAATCATAAATAATTTGCTCTCCCGATGGCAAATATCTTGCTGGCTTGTTTGTTAGATCAATTTTTGTTGAGTTCTTCTTTTTATCGATTGTTATTAGACCCTTGATGGCAAGATTAAGCAAAGCGGCGCTATAGGCCGTCCAACCATTTTTCTTCCAGCCCATTTTCCAAATATAATGAATAAGCGCCGGAGAAAATCCTTTGGGCGGATAAAAAAGCGGAATAATAGTTCCTTTTTTAGGGTCGCGTCCAATTTTATTCCACGCATAAAGATAATAAAATAGCACCAAAAAAGCCCCACTGATGGGGACTATAATATCTCGCCTATCTGAAAGATAAAGCGCTGTTTCTTTAATTCCAGCAGGCTCAGCAATTATGCCTTTTTGAAATTTAACCGCAATGCTCATACCTTCATATGAATTTAGAGAGCGAGTTGCCTGAAAAGCGGCGCTATTATTGCTGGTTTTAGTGATTGTTAGCGCCTGCTCAGTTGAACCAGTTGCCCCCGTATAGCCAACCAAATCCGAAATAATTGCCCCATCAGGAAGTTTAATGCGAGCAACTGCTTGCTTGATTGGGAAATCCCAAAAATGCCCTATAACATTGAAAAATAACTCGTCATGAGTTTCAAAAAACCTAACCTGACGGGTCATAGAATATTTAATCATATAGCGATAATTACCAGGTTCTAAAAACACTGAAGCCTCACCAATATAAATGCGTAACCCATTGGTAATTTTTTTAGTAGAAAATGGCTCGTCTTGCCCATTTTTTTTAATAGAAATAATTTCAAGTTCTGAACGAAAATCAGAGCCATCATCATTTTTCATAATGGTGGCAACATCTCGAAAAATCCCACGCTTGATTTTATTCCCCTCAGCACGCACCTCAATATATTCAACTATTTCAACCGAGCCATCAATGTTTATGGTGATGTTTGTTGAATATGAATTTATTACTTCTTGCGCAAAGGAGGGGAGTGAGAAGACTAACAAGCCAATGAGTAGCAATATCTTGCTAAATATAAGTTTTTGCAAACTCTTAATCAAAGGAAACATCTGGAACTGCTCGATCAGCCTCATTTGTAAGTTCAAAATATTCAGCCTTAATAAACTTAAAAGCATTTGCAATAAGGTTTGAAGGAAACGATTCAACTAATACGTTTAAGTTGCGCACCGAGCCATTATAATAGCGGCGTGAGAGTTGAATTTCATCTTCTACCATTTGTAAAGAACCTTGAAATTCCAAAAAAGTAGTATTGGCTTTAAGATCAGGATAATTTTCTGCAACAGCTATTAATTTTCCCAAAGCACCAGAAAGCAATCCTTCAAGCTTTGAACGCTCAGCTGGCCCTTCGCTCCCTGCGCCTTGCACAGCGGCACGGGCATTTGTCACTGCCTCAAGCACTCCCTTTTCGTGCCCCATATAGCCTTTAACGGTTTCAAGCATAGAGGGGATAAGGTTTGCTCTTCTTTTGAGTTGCACATCAATTCCCGACCAGCCTTCTTCAACTAATTGGCGGTTTTTAATTAGTGAATTGTAGATCACTACCGCATAAAGAGCAGCGGCAACGATAAGCCCTAATATTATCCAACTCAAATCCATTTTATCCTCTCAATAAAATACTAAATAGTTGATAGTATCTAGTATCTTTTAAACCCATTGTAAAACTATATAAATTAGACCAGCAAGCATATGACAATGTCAACACTACAAAGTGATATTTCTTTATATCCGCATTAGCGCTGGCGCAGCGGGTCGCTCAGCATGACATTTGATGTGTTGCTTTAAACCTCAATGTCACTCTGAACGAAGTGAAGAGTCTTAATCTTAAACGCAAAAAAGGCGCTTAAAATAAGCGCCCTTTTTTAGTTTTATTTATGCCAACTATTAAAATTCAGCCCATTCATCATCAACCTTAAGTGCCGCATTGCCCTTTGAAAGATAGGTCTTAGCCGCTTGGGTGACTTTTTGCTTAAGCGCTTTAATGCCTTTGGCTGGTGGCGCTTTTGCTTCATCGCCTGAGAGCTTAAACACCTCAACAATTTGATCAAGCTCGTTGGCTTGCGCTTCTGTTTGCTCAATGGCGGCGTTTGTTTCTTCAACTAGTGCCGCATTATGTTGCGTCATTTCGTCCATTTGACGAACTGCTCCATTTACCTCTTCAAGCGAACTTGCTTGCTCGCGGCTATTTTTTGCTATGCTCTCAAGTAGGCTTGAATTCTCACGTACTGATTCTAAAATATTATTTAGTTTACCAGCCGCCTCTTCAACTAATTTCGAGCCACCAGAAACTTCAGTTGCACTTTGCTCAATTAAAACCTTAACCTCAGATGAAGCTTCAGCTGCACTTTGCGCTAGGCGACGAACCTCAACCGCAACAACCGCAAAGCCTTTACCAGCTTCTCCAGCACGTGCCGCTTCAACAGAAGCGTTAAGCGCAAGTAAGTTAGTTTGGAAAGCAATATCATCAATCATGCCAATGATGTTTGAGATTTTCTCAGATGAAGTTGTAATGCGCTCCATCGCATCTTTTGCTTTATGCATAATTTGTTCGCCATCGGCCGCAGTTTTAGACGTGATGGCAGATTTATTTGAAGCCTCTTCTGCCTTTTCAGCGTTGGCTATAACGGTTGAAGATAATTGCTCCATAGCGGCAGAAGTTTCTTCAATAGTTGCTGCTTGTTTTGTGGTTCTATCAGCGAGATCATTCGCACCCTCAAGTATTTCACTTGTTGCTGTTTTAAGTCCGCCAGATGTTTCTTGTAATTGACCAACAATATCGGTGAGGCGATCGGCAACCATATTAGTATCACTTTTCAGCTTATCAAATGCACCTTCATATTCACCATTTACACGCAAAGTTAAATCTGTTTGTGCAAGAGCTGCCAGCACCACACCAGTTTCGCTAACCCCACGATCAACGGTAGCCACCAGATTATTCACGCTTTCAGCTAGATTATTTAATTCCTCATCAGGAAAATTAGCTTCAACCTGCTTAGAAAAATCACCCGCAATGGCTGCATCAACAACCTCACCAAACGCACGCTGTAAATCCTGCATCATCTTGGTGCGATCAGCAATACGTTGCTCGCTTGCTTCTTTTTCCTCTTGTGTCATTGAGTTTACTTTAATGCCGTTCTCACGGAACACTTCAACCGCACGAGCCATATCACCTAATTCATCTCCACGATCAGAGCCACGAACCTCAACATCGAGATCACCAGCGGCTAAGTCTTCCATTGTTTTATTTAGGCGAGAGAGTGGAGTGGTAACTGAGCGAATGATTAAAAAAGCGAATATAAGTGTTATAGATAGAATCAGCGCATTTAATATAATAGTATTGCGCAATTCATTGGCAGCTTTCATTTCATAGTTTTTTGCGAATGTAAAAATATTAGCAGTAGCTACATCATCTACTTGTTTTAGTAGATTAATACGATCTGTGGTTGCGGTAAACCATTGCTCTCCAGTTACTGAAGAAAGCGATCCGCCAAACGGAGCAGCCAACAAGATATCTCTTAAAGCATATACCTTATCAACAATTGGCCCCTTATGAGTATCAGCAAAAAATTGACTTAATTCAGGAGTTGCTGATTCTCCAAATGAATGTAATAATTCTCCTTGCACAGCAATAAGAGAGCTATATTTCAAATATGTTTTTTGATCGATAGCTCCGCTGGAAAATGCGCCCGTGCCTACCGCACGTTCAATTCCTGCACGCTCTTTAGCTTGCAAAAACGAAGAAAGAGATAGAAGTTGCGATACCATTTCAGGATCACCCGCATGAGATATTTGCAAATCAATGGTTTTGAGAAGTTCTGATATTGTAGTTGTATAATAACTAACCATATTCGCTTTTGATATTTCAAGTGAACTTGTTTTAGTACGAATTCCTTCTAGCTTTCCAAGATCGCCTGATGCCAGCACTAATTCACTTACCACATCTTCACTTAGCATTACTAATTTTTCTGGGGTAGTTTTTTCTAAAAACTTATTTAGAGCAGCGCTTGTTAATTCACGTTGTCCAACTAAATCATTAGCAAATTTGACCCCTTTAGTGCCAATAAAACCAGCGCTCATTCCACGTTCTTTTTGCATTTCATGCACAAGGTTAGAAACAAGGGGAATTAACTCGCTCATTTGAAGTAGATTTTTTGCTTCACTTGCTACTTCGAACTCACTTTTTAATTGACCAAAGCCAATGAACAACAAACCAGTGAGCGGCACAAGACAGAGTGCTAATATACGTATTTTTACAGATATGCTAGATGATATATTTTTCAATTTAAGATTAGACATATTACTTCTTTCTTATATCTCTAAATAATAGATAGGCAAATATTGTGCAGTCCGTGCATGTATTTATTAGGAGCCATGCCATGCTTGTGACTACAATAAACCAATGGTAGAAATTTTGATTTGAACATCTTGAACCCCTAAAGTTAATACTCACGTTACTCGCAAGAGACTGCGTCCAAACTGCCTACAAATTATATATTAAGGAAAAATACTCATGTTATGGTTAAATAACAGTAAACCATTAATATTATTTGGAATTGCTCAAAACCACCAATAGCTTAGCTTTATTAGAAGTCGCTTCTAATAAATTATTCTAGCTAAGTTTTAAGATTTTAGGCTTCAAGCGCAAGGTTTCTAACTTAAAACACCAATAACAGCTTCAATTTTTTTCTTCATTGAACCTGCATCAAAAGGCTTGATAATATAATTATTTACACCACAAGAAATAGCCTCTTGCACTTGCTCTTTATCTGAGCGTCCTGTTGCCATAATAAACGGCATTTTTGCAGTTTTAGGGTGTTTGCGCAATACTTTAAGCAAAGTTAGTCCGTCAATATCGTCCATATTCCAATCGGAAATAATTAGATCAACGCTGGTTTTTTCTAATTTACCAAGCGCATCACGCCCGCTTTTCGCTTCGGTGATTTTGTTGAACCCAAGTTGATTGAGAATATATTTACAGATACCACGCATTGATTGCTGATCATCTACTATTAACACACTTATTGCACTAGCTTTTGGCATTTTACTCTTACTCTATTCTGTTTATGAGCTTAAGGCTCATTACTTATAATTTCAGGATTAATACTTAGATTGAAAAAGTTACTTTTTTGTCAAACTTATAAAAATTTATTATTTTAATTTTGTCGTCGCCATTGCAATACGAGAAGCAACATTATCTATATCTGCTTGCTCACTAACAGCGCCCTCTTCAAAAGCAACTTTTGGCATGCCATAAACAAGCGAAGATATTTCAGATTGGCCTATAGTAATTGCGCCTGCTTCAAGCATTTCTTTTAAGCCTTTTGCACCATCACGACCCATGCCAGTTAGAATAACGCCAATAGCTTTGTTGCCTACATTTTTAGCAACCGAACTAAATAAAACATCAACACTTGGTTTGTGCCCTGAAACTTCTTCACCATCCTCAAGTCGGCATTTTAATTGCCCAGAGCTTTTCTCAACTCGTAAATGCACCCCCCCCTTTGCAATATAGGCGTGACCTATTTCAAGCACCGTGCGATCTTGCGCTTCGCAAACTTCAATTTCACATAAATCATTTAAACGAGTAGCAAATCGCTCGGTAAAGCCAACTGGCATATGTTGAGTGATAATAATTGGTGGGCAATCTTTTGGCATTTTTGTTAGTACCGCTCTTATTGCTTCAACACCGCCAGTTGAAGCTCCAATGGCTATCAGCGATCCTTGCGGTGCGCTGGCGCTAGTTATTGCAATTTGCGGGACTTTTGCTCGCATACCGCGCGATCTGGCAGAACTTTTTGCAGCTGCATGAACCTTTTGACAAACCTCTGCCCCAAATTCATCAATGCCTGTTGTAAGATTAGCATTAGGTTTTGCAACAAAATCTACTGCTCCCAATTCAAGCGCTAATAGAGTTTCCTCCGCCCCCTTTTGCGTCAAGGTTGAAACCATAACAACAGGCATTGGGCGCAGGCGCATTAATTTATCTAAAAACTCAAGCCCGTTCATATTGGGCATTTCAATGTCTAATGTTAAAACATCGGGGTTTAATTCTTTGATTTTTTGCCGGGCATCTATTGGATCTATTGCAGAACCAACAACTTTAATACCTGCATCATTATTTAGCACTTTTGTTAAAACGGAGCGAATAAGCGCACTGTCATCAACTACTAAAACTTTTACGCTCATGCCACTGCCCTTGAACTTTGTGGCGCATGATATTGATATAGGGTTTTTCCAGATAATGAGAATTGAGGGTTATTGCGTCCAACATTTTCAGAATGACCAATATACATAAAGGCATCTGGCGCTAACACTTCGCTTAGTTGAGAAAAAAGTTGGTTTTGTATAGGTTTGTCAAAATAA
>JAKISM010000074.1 GCA_021648585.1 Devosiaceae bacterium
GTTGAAATGGTAGCAATTACCACACCCGATAAGTCTAAAGCCGAGCATGAAAGAATGTTAGCGGCGGCTGAGGGGATTTTGAAAAAACTAGATATTCCTTTTAGAACAATGGTGCTTTGTGCTGGTGATACTGGTTATTCAATGCAAAAAACTTATGATATTGAAGCTTGGCTTCCGGGGCAAAATGCCTATCGTGAAATTTCTTCGGTTTCAATCGCAGGAGATTGGCAAGCACGGCGTATGAATGCTCGCTATCGTGATGAAAATAAAAAAGCGCAATTTGTGCATACATTAAATGGCTCTGGTGTTGCGGTTGGTCGGGCGCTTGTTGCGGTGATGGAAAATTATCAACAAGAGGACGGCTCAATTACTATTCCAGATGTTTTAGTGGCTTATATGGGTGGTATAAAATCCATTAGTGCAACATCATGAGCAAAGGTCCACGCATTTTAATTTCTAATGATGATGGCATAAATGCCGTTGGTATCAAACATTTGCAAGAGATTGCCGCACAAATTTCTGATGATGTGTGGGTTGTTGCACCACAAGATAACCAAAGCGGGGCAGGGCATCGTTTTACGCTTGGCACTGAATTAAGTTTAGAGCAAATCGAAAATAATATTTTTGCGATAGATGGCACACCTGCCGATTGTGTGGTGATTGCTTGTACGCATATTTTGAAAGATAAAAAACCAGATATTATCCTGTCGGGCATTAATCACGGGCAAAATTTGGGCGATATTATCCATTGTTCTGGCACGTTGGCGGCGGCTCGTGAGGGGGCATTGCAAGGCGCTTTGGGGATTGGGCTTAGTCAAGCCTATGATTATATGGGCAGCACTGATATAAATTGGGATTGTGCGATTGATCATGGTGCTGATATTGTGCGGGCGCTAATTAAAGAACATCATGGCAATGGCACATATTATAATGTTAATTTCCCTATTGCTGAACAGGAAAGAGAGCCAGATGTGCAAATCGTACCGCACCAGCGTTTTTCAACCTCTCCTTTTAGCCATTATGCTTCTAAAAACGAGGGTAAGTTTTTTGTTACCATTCCAAAAACCCCATTGCCACTTGATGAGGGACACGATTTTCATGCGCTTCACCACGAACATTCAATAATTGTAACACCTCTATTATTGCAACAAAGCGATGCAATAATGAGCCAAAAGTTGCAAGGAAAAATCAAATTAGGCCAACAGGTAAAATAGGGCAATCTAGTGAATGATGATGAGGTTTTTGAGAATATACAAATGGCAAAAGCCTCGCTTATCCTGTCTTTGCGCCAACACGGAATAGTTGATAAAGCAATCTTAAGAGCTTTTGAAATAGTGCCCCACGAAGCCTTTATTCCTGATGACTATCTTATCCATGCTTATCGGGACAAAACATTACCTCTGCTTCATTCACAATCAATAAGTTCCCCAACTCATTTAGCTGATCTATTAGTGCCGCTTGAGCCTGAAGGTGCTGAAAAAATCCTAGAAATTGGTACTGGATCAGGATATTGCTCAGCCCTATTGGCGTGTATGGCAAAACGAGTTTTCACGTTAGAGCGCATTGGTGATTTAGCAAAAATTGCTGAAAATAATTGGTCAAAAGCTGGCACTAGTTCTGTTGTAGGGTTTAATCTTGATGGATTACTAGGTCTTGGCGGGCATCAACCATTTTGTCGTATTTTACTTGGCGGCTCAGTGAAAGAAATATCAGAATTATTATTAGATCAGCTAAATGATGGCGGTATATTGGTGGCGGCTGTTGGCGAACCTGAAGAGCGCCAAATAATTACTCGTGTTGAGCGTATTGATGATGATTACCTATATAGCGAGCATGGTCTAATCCGACTTGCGCCATTAATTAGTGGAAAATATCGCAATCGCTAATCAGGTTTTGTCTTAAAATTATAGTAACTAAAAATTAAGCCTAACAATTAAACTCATCTTTACCTTAACAGATTATATTCAATTTAATTCAAGTTGGCACAAGTAGTTTGATGAGTAATTTAATGCGTAATTTTATGTTTAGTAAACAACCTAGCAAGAAGTTGATTATAAGAGCCATTTCTATCTCAACCATGATAGTTGCAGCAACATCATTGTCGGGCTGTGTTATAGGAGATAGATCTTTGGGCGGTGCGGGGATTGATTATTCAATCGCAACAGCTGCAACAAATACGGTGAGTGGAAATCAAAATCAGTCGATGCCGGGATCATTAGGTTCTCCTTTAAACAATGATATTTTGGTAGCAACATCACCAGTTAAATATTTGCCGCCAGCAAATATTGGAAATCTTATTGAGCAAGGCGCTAATCAAATCAGCGCACCGATAGTAAATTCCAATGTTTTATCTAGTAATTTGCCAGCTTTAACTAAGCCCATTAATTCCAACAGCCTCAATAGTCTAAGTAATAGGAGCACGAATAATATGCCCGCACAAACAATGCAAACCCCAATTATGCAACAGCCAGTTCAATCAAATGTTACGCCAACATTAGTTGCAAAAACCCCTGCTAACTCGTATTTTCATACGATTGAATCAGGGGAATCATTATTTTCAATAGCCAGAAAATATAATGTAACCGTAACGCAAATTGTTTCTGCAAATGGTCTGTCTTCTGCTGATAAAATTGGAGTTGGTCAAAAAGTTGCAATCCCAGGACGTAGTGATCTGTTGGTAGCAAAAGCTCCTGTAAAAACGCCAGTTGCCGTTGTTCAAGCAGTACCTGCACCAAAGGCAGAGCCAAAACCAGCGCCAGTAGTTGCACAGCCAGTACAAAAGCCAGCACCAGTTGTTACAAAGACTGCAACTGCAACAAATTCAGATAAATTCCGCTGGCCAGCTAATGGAAAAGTAATTGTTGATTTTGCGGGTTCAAAGAACACAGGCATTAATATCGCAGTTGCAGAAGGTTCAGCAATTAGAGCTGCAGCTACAGGAACAGTAATTTATGTAGGCTCTGCTGTTGAAGGATATGGTAACCTTATTCTGATTAAACATGAAAATGGCTATGTTTCAGCTTACGCACACCTATCGCAAATAACTACTGCTAAAGGCGATATTGTGCAACGTGGCGATGCGATTGGCCTTGCTGGGCAAACAGGATCTGTAACTAGTTCACAATTACACTTTGAATTACGCAAAGGCGCAACCCCAGTTGATCCAATACCAATGTTGGCTGGTTAACAATCAGCAATAAATATTCTAATTAGCCCATCAACACTTGTGTTGGTGGGTTTTTGCATTGTGACAAAATATTTGTTATATTCTTTTTACATCTTCAAAAGAGGAGAAGCGAAGCGAAATCAATATTAGCAAATCAAATGTATGATTGCTCTTAGTGTTTCAAATTATATTATAGAGCTAGGAATTCTAATGAACAAAATTCAAAAACTAATTTTAGCAAGCCTATTCGCAATTAGCACAATTATTGCCATAAGTTCGCCCGCCAATGCTGGCCACCCGATGGATGACCGCTATAATGGATTTGAGTTAGAGGTAGGTATATTTATTGATGATTATTATAAACGTGGCGTACCTGCTTATGAGAACGTGGATTTTTGTTTAACAAATGAGGCCAAATGTTTGCGAATTGTAGATCATAGGTGCGGTGATAATAAGTTTGATGTGTTTATCTCAAGAGATAATGGCGATATGCTTTTAGAGAGAATAGAGCAATATGAAAGAAGTCCAGAATTTGGAGAACTTAGTATTATTGTGATCGGAGTTAGAGATGAAATTAATATTGAGGAATATTATTGCGTTTTATATGACTGATTTGTTGAGTTGACGCAAAATATGTACATTAAATTGCTATCCCCATCTCACCAGCTAAATGCCGAATAAATTGAATGGCTACACGCCCCGAGCGAGCGCCACGAGTTGCCGCCCATTCAATGGCTTTTGCTCGCAACTCGTTTTTTTCAACTTTCATTTTATAATGATTGGCGTAATTTTCTACCATTTTCAAATAGGTTTCTTGGTCGCAATGATGAAAACCTAGTGAAAGACCAAACCTATCAGAAAGTGAAACTTTCTCCTCAACGGCCTCACCCGGATTTATGGCAGTAGAGCTTTCATTCTCAATCATTTCACGAGCCATAAGGTGACGGCGGTTAGAAGTTGCATAAAACAGTACGTTTTTTGGCCGCCCCTCAAGCCCACCATCAAGCACGGTTTTTAGTGATTTATAGCTAGTTTCATTTTTATCAAAACTAAGATCATCACAAAAAATCAAGAACCGCTCCTCAATTTTTGCTAAAGATCGCATAAGAAGCGGCAAAGCGCTTAAATCTTCTCGGCTTATCTCAATTAAAATCAATCTTTTGTCATTTTGTTTTTTTAAAGAACAAATTTTTTCGTGCGCAGCTTTTATTAAAGAGCTTTTCCCCATGCCCCTAGCACCCCACAAAAGCGCATTATTGGCGCTAAAGCCATTGGCAAATTGTTTGGTATTTTGCAACAAAATATTGCTAGAATGGTCAATGCCAAGTAATAAATCATAGGGCACGCTATTAACATTATTAATAGAAATCAATGAATTAGATAGGTTGTCGAAATAATAAGCATCGCTTTTATTTAAAGCAACATCAATCCTATTAGAATTATCCCTTAAAGAATTTATACCTTTAGAAATATCTTTAAGCGCATTTATTATTTTATTATATTTATGTTTTTTACCCATTAGAATTTCCTTGCTTAAGAGCAACTTTACTCTTTCAAAATCACTCAATCTCACCTATATGGATGTAACTAAATTAAATTGACAAATAAAGGGATTAAAATATGTTTATTTCACCTGCCTTTGCACAGGCTACAGGAACTGGCGGCGGCGCTGGCGATATTCTATCAAGTCTAGCTCCAATTATTATTCTTATCGTAATTTTCTGGTTTCTAATTTTTAGGCCACAACAAAAACGTGCCAAAGCGCACCAAGCAATGTTAGGGGCAGTTGTTCGTGGCGATACGGTTGTGACTAATGGCGGTCTTGTTGGTAAAGTTACCAAGGTTGTTGATGGCGATGATTTAGAAGTTGAAATCAGCAAAGGCGTGAAAGTAAAAGTTGTTCGCACCATGATTTCTGATGTGCGCTCAAAGCCTACTCCAGTAAACGACAATAAAAAATAATCTATTTGTCGTGCTGAGCAACCCCATTGTCATGCTGAGCGCAGCCGAAGCATCTTAAGTTTTAAGCTAAAGATTCTTCACTTGCGTTCAGAATGACAGAGTTTAATAAACCGTTCTAAATAAGCCTATTGTCATGCTGAGCGAAGCCGAAGCATCTTAAAACTAGAGTTAAAGATTCTTCACTTGCGTTCAGAATGACATCATCTAATCTAACTTAGTCATTAAAAAGAGCCTAAAATGCTACAATTCTCTCCATTTCGTTTTTTTATAGTTACCATTGTTACTTTAATGGGGATTTTGTTCACCCTGCCCAATTTTGTATCAGATGAGGCTCTAAAAAAATTTCCTGATTTCATGCCAAAAAACAAGATAGTTTTAGGTCTTGATTTGCAGGGCGGCTCGCATCTCTTATTGCAGGTTAATCGAGAGGATATTGTTAGCGAGCGCATAAAAAGCTTGCGCCGTGAGGCTCGCTCAATTTTGGCCAATGATAATGGTATTGGTAATCTTATCACAACTAATGATGATAGTATAACTATTGAGCTAACCGATCCTGATAATCTTAGTGTGGCACTTGAGGTTCTTGAAATTCTACAAACACCAGAAAATGGGGGTATGTTTACCCCCAATAATATGCTTTCTGGCGGAGTAACAGAAGTTGAAATAGCTGAAAGAGCAGATGGTAGGATTACACTTAGCTTAACTAAAGATGGAATTGATCAGCGTGTATCATCTCTAGTTACGCAATCAATCGAGGTTATTCGCAAAAGAATTGACGAATTGGGCACAACTGAGCCTGTTATTCAGCGACAAGGCACGAATAGAGTTTTGGTACAAGTTCCCGGGTTTGATGATAGCCAGCGTCTAAAAGATCTCATATCAAAAACTGCCCGCTTAACTTTTCATATGGTTTATAATGGGCTAAGCCCTCAACAAGCGCAAATTCAAGGCCTGCCTATTGGCACAATGATTTTACCATCACAAGATGGCGGCCTAGAACTTTTATTTGAAGAAGTAGCTTTGGGTGGTGAATCTTTGGTTGATGCGCAACCGGGTTTTAATCCGCAAACCAACCAGCCGATTGTTTCATTTCGTTTTGATACCCGTGGAGCAATTCTTTTTGGAGAAATAACTTCTGCAAATGTTGGAAATCGCTTTGCTATTGTGCTTGATAATGAAGTGATTACAGCGCCCGTTATTCAATCTCCGATAACTGGTGGCTCAGGGCAAATTGAAGGTTCTTTCACCTCTGAGAGTGCTAATGATTTGGCGGTATTATTGCGTGCTGGTGCATTGCCCGCAACGCTAGATATTATAGAAGAACGCTCGGTTGGTCCAAGTCTTGGTGCAGATTCTGTAGCGGCTGGCCTATTAGCAGGAATTGTCGGTGCAGCTCTTGTTGTGGTGTTTATGCTTGCTGCCTATGGTAAATTTGGCATTATTGCAACTATTTCTCTAACTATAAATATCACGCTTATTCTTGGTGCTCTTTCAATGCTTGGCGCAACGCTAACATTGCCGGGTATTGCAGGAATTGTGCTGACAGTTGGTATGGCAGTTGATGCTAATGTGCTTATTTTTGAGCGAATAAGAGAAGAGATGGTTGGCGGGCGCAATGTCTATCAAGCGATTGAAGCTGGTTTTAAGCGAGCGCTAACAACTATTATTGATGCTAATGTAACAACGCTTATTGCGGCTGTTATTTTGTTTTTCTTAGGCTCTGGCCCAATTCAAGGTTTTGCTGTTACCCTTAGTCTTGGTATTCTTTCAACCCTGTTTACCGCTTATTTAGTAACTCTATTTTTGGTTGCTCGCTGGTATGGTTGGAAACGTCCAAAGACCCTAAAAATCCAATTACTAAGACTAGTCCCTGAGGGGACAAAAATTCCGTTCATGGCTTGGCGCAAAATTGCCATAACATTTTCTATTATAGCGGCAATTGGCTCAATGGGTTTATTTTTCACTCAAGGGCTAAATCTTGGTATTGATTTTAAGGGCGGCTCTTCTATTGAAATCCAAGCGAAAGAGGGTGTTGCAGATATTGGCGATATTAGGTCTAGAATTTCAGGGCTTGGGCTTGGTGATGTTTCAGTGCAGGGCTTTGGCAAGCCTGAAGACGTGCTTATTCGTATTGAAGAGCAACCAGGGGGCGATACTGCACAACAAGTTGCTGTAAAGGCCGTGAGTGATGCGCTAGGAATTGATGCATATGAAATAAGACGTGTAGAATCTGTTGGCCCTACTGTTTCTGGTGAATTAGCTATTGCTGGTCTAATTGCAGTTCTTTCAGCACTTGGGGCGGTTTTGGTCTATATTTGGTTTAGGTTTGAGTGGCAATTTGCCGTTGGGGCAATCATTGCGCTAGCGCATGATGTTATCCTCACGATAGGGCTATATTCGCTGGTAGGGTTAGAGTTTAATCTATCCTCCATTGCCGCTATTCTTACTATTGTTGGTTATTCGCTTAATGATACCGTTGTGGTCTATGATAGGGTGCGTGAATTTTTACGTAAATTTAAGAAACTTACAATTCATGATCTTTTGAACAAATCAATTAATGCAACACTTTCTCGCACGGTTCTAACTTCTATTACCACAATTTTGGCGCTAATGGCGCTGGTAATATTTGGTGGTGAGGTAATTCGTGGCTTTACTATTTCGATGACTTGGGGCGTGTTGGTTGGTACTTATTCTTCCATATTTATTGCCGCACCAATTTTGCTATATTTCAAAGTAAAATCACGTGATGATATTGAAAAAGAAAAAACTGAAAAACGTGATGATGGCGCGGTTGTCTAATGGGGAAGGATAGTAAATCCTACCCCGAACAAGTGCCAATAGATGAATATGGCGAGCAAGGCTTTCGCTTTGCTGATATGTCGCATTCTGGCTCTATCCTGTGTCTGCCATCGGGCATAATTGCTTGGGATATTGCATCAGCAGCTGAATTAAGCATTGAAATGCTTAAGCCAATATTTGATGAGGCAGATAATATTGAATTGCTTTATATTGGTATGGGCAAGGATATTGCACCGTTAAAAACAGAGCTAAGAGAAGCGCTTGCAAAAGAGAATATTTACGTTGAGCCATTAGCAACGGGAGCGGCTATTAGTACCTATAATATTTTGCTAGATGAAAAACGCCTATTAGCGGCGGCTCTTATTGCTGTTTAACTTATGACAAAAGAAATAATTGCTAAATCACTAAAACTAAAAGATAAAGAGCGATATTACTCAACGCTTATATTGCCAAAAAAACACCAGCAAACCGTGCAGGTTCTCTATGCTTTTAACGCAGAAATATCTGCTATTTCGCATATGGTGAAAGAGCCGCAAATGGGCGAAATCCGTCTTACATATTGGCGTGAAATTCTTGAGGGTAAAGCACATGGGAATATTGAAAAGAACCCGATAGCTAGTGCCATTATTGCGGTGCTAACAAAATATAATATGCCAAACCTGCCATTAATTCGCTTAGTCGAAGCACGGCGTTTTGATCTTTATAATGACAAGATGCCATCTATGGCTCAATTTGAGGGCTATGCAGGTGAAACCAGCTCTATTCTGTTTCAATATAGCGCAATGATTCTCAATGATGGGCAGGAGCTTGCGAATGGTGATGTTGCGGGGCATCTTGGAGTGGCGCAGGCACTGATTGGGCATATTTTAGCGTTTGAATTTAACCTTTCCCAGCAAAAATTATATTTGCCATTGGAGCATTTTAATAAGGTTAGCATAAGCGAAGCAGAGGTTTTTGGCAAAGAAAAAGCAGACGAGATGAGGGCGGTGCTATTTGAATTGTTAGAAATAGCACAGCAACATTTAGACAAAGCAAGTTTGGCGATTGCAAAGTTAGAACGCAACATACGTCCTGCTTTTGCCTCAATCATTATTCTTAATAAGCAAATAAAGGCGATTAGGAAAGTGGGGTTAAAGCCTTTTAATTCGATAAAAAAACTGTCAGAGTGGCAAATGATTTGGCATTTAGCCTTATGGACGATAAAAAACGGGTGAGAAAAAATGGGTGTTTTGCTTGAAAAGCTAAAGAATATTTCACCAGATATAAGTCTAACACTTAAAAGATTTCCATTGCCGATTTTCCTGCTGGCAATCACTACAATTCTAACCATCGGACTAACTAATGATTTAATCTCAAGTAAGAATGATTTTTGGCCTTTGATGGCACTTGGATTTGCCAGTGCGGCGATTTTTGCAACCGCTGGCAGGTTATTTTCTGAAAGTGGAAAGGGAAATCTTCTAACAATAATTATATTAGAGATTATTATTCCAGCTGCGGTTATCGCCGCCATGCAAATAAAAGCCTTTACATTATTTGTACCTTTCTTTTTACCTCTAATTGGTATTTTTTGGCTTTCCATTGCCCCCTTTACTGAAATTGGCAAAGGGGCGAAGCGTCAAGAAATTCAGGATAGGTTTTGGATTGTAAATCATCGTGCAGTTGTTTCAGGCATGATTGCAGGGTTTGGGTTTTCGTTAATTGCATTAGGGATTTTTGCTATTGAAAGAGCGCTTTCTCTTTTGTTTGGGCTTGATGTAAAAAATATTTTTTATGAATATATATTGCCATTTGCTGGGATTTTCCTAGTGCCGCTTTATTGGCTATCAACCATTGATAATTTAGATGAGGTAAATGCTAAAGAGCTAGAAAACCCTGATTTTCTTTCAAAAGCCATTGGCTTTTTAGGGCAGTTTCTATTTGTGCCGTTCCTAATCGCCTATGCGCTTATTTTGCTCGCTTATGCAGCGCAAATCGTAATAACACAAACATTACCAGTTGGCACTTTGGGCTGGATGGTGCTTGGTTTCACTATTACTGGAGCGGTTGCTTGGCTGTTGGTTTACCCAGCATTTATGCAGAAAAAAACAATGGTAAAGTTTTTTCACAAGGTTTGGTTTTGGCTAACTATTGTACCGCTAATTTTATTCGTAATTGGCGTTTATATCCGAATTGATGCCTATGGCTTTACCTCTGAAAGAATGTTTTTAATTGCTGGCGGTTTATGGGCAGGCTTGTTGACAATATTTTTCTTGAGCAGGAAATTTACGGATATTCGCCTTATGCCGATATTGGCAGGAGTGATATTTGTGATTTTAAGTATTGGCCCATTCAATGTTTCTAGCCTTCCAATTCTCAATCAGGCATCTCGTTTAGAGGCGGCGATAATGTCGGCAATTCCAGATAGTCAAAGCATGTTTTCTAACCCTAATTGGAGTGAAGAAAATGCAAAAAAAGCATTGGGTGCGCTGGATTATTTATATAAAGAAGATAAGGGCGAAATATTGCTAGAGCAAGTGCTTACTCGGTTTGGAATAGGTTATGATTCAGATACAATTTTGTTGGATATTAAAAGAAATCTAGAACTTAATGATTATGAATATAATGATAGAAAAGAAAAGTTCAAAATCGTGAGTGTAGCTGAAAATACTTATGCTGATTTGTCTGCAACTCCATTTTATTTAGGTAATGCTAGAATTGATAAATATTCTTCAACGGGTGTTTCTGTTGGTTCCCTAACATTTGTTATAATGGCGCAAGCAATTAAAATTAGCGATGGGCAAGGGAGAGAAACTAATATTGAAGTTAGCGATTGGCTAGCAAAACAGAGAGGCGAAATTCTAGCTAATCCAGAAATTGATTTTATAATAAATAATATAAAATACCGCCTGCAAGTAGATTTTGTTTCGCTAGAAAAGAATTCAGATAATGAGTGGCAAATACAAAGGCTTGAAGGACTATTATTTAGCTCTGAAATTCCGCTAGCCAATTAACTATATCCTCTAGCGCACGGGCAGAAATCGCTTGTTTTTTGATCTTCTTACGATCCGCCTTGCGCCAGCGCTTAACGCCCTCTGGTTTTATCACTTCGATATCAGGAATAAGCCCAAAATTGATATTCATCGGCTGAAAACTCTTAACGCCATTTGTGTCATCTGCCAGATGTCCACCAGTAATATGATTAACTAGCGATCCCATGGCGCTAGTTTTTGGTGGAGTAGAAATATTCATGCCTAAATAATCAGCAGCCGCTAAGCGCCCTGTAACCAGCCCCATAGCAGCGCTTTCAACATAGCCCTCAACGCCTGATATTTGACCTGCAAAGCGCAAGCGAATATCCGATGTTAGCTGTAA
>JAKISM010000075.1 GCA_021648585.1 Devosiaceae bacterium
CGATCAGGGTGAAGTAATAAGGTAACTATAGGCTTTGAAAAAATGTAAACACCATCTAAAAGCCTTATGCGAATGTTAAACGATAAAGGAAATCCAACTGCTTCTAATTTATTTACAATGCTTAGTCATTTGTGAGAAGCGACAGGGGAGCATTTGAAAGTTGGGGTTGTGGCGTAATGGTTTTATATATGAGAAGATTGAAGGAAATATAGTTTTGGTTACTGTCACCGTAATCTAAATAGCACTAGAGCATCATTTAGGAATGACGTGCGACCCAATTAAAGGCCTAGTGCAAATCCCGTGCATCGAGCGCAATGGCATGGGCGCAGTAAAAGCAGTTGCGGCGGCAAGCCTAGGAATTCATGGCGACGGAACGCATTTAGTTTCGCTCGATGCCTGCATTGAAACAATGCGAGTTACGGGGCGAGATATGGATATGAAATATAAAGAAACTTCACTTGGTGGGCTTAGTGTTTCGGTGGTTGAGTGTTGAGGTGATAAAACCTTTTTTGTTTTGATCATTCTTGTTGCAAATTTTTAATCAGGGGAAAGTAGGCCATTTTGCGTATACTGGAGCAAATTGGCAGCGGATGGATACATTGATACAATTATTTGGCTTGTTGAGTTATTGATAAGAAACTAAGGACATTCAAAATGCAGTCAACTGATAAAGCTTCGTTTGGCGAAGGTACTGATTTGGGCTTAACTCTGATCTTTGGTTATTTTATCTCGATTGGGACAACAGCGCTGACTTTGCTCACTTTCGGTTTTGCTCTAATTGCTGTGCCCATCGCAGGAAAATTTTGTCCGCAAGACTGCATTAGTTATCCATATCTGGACATTCTTGAACAGTTCCCAAAGGACTATTTATGGATGTATCCAGCTATGGTTTTGACTTTGGTTTTTGTTGCGCTGGTGGCGGCGATTCATCAGGCAACGGCAACGGACACGAAAATATTTACACTGATTGGCCTTTGTTTTGCAGTGATGTCATCTACAATTTTGGTCTTGGATTATTTCGTACAGGTTTCGGTTATTCAACCCAGCCTTGAATTGGGCGAAACCGAAGGAATTTCGTTATTGACTATGTATAATGAGCATGGAGTGTTTATCGCACTCGAAGATATCGGTTATTTACTGATGACAGCAGCGCTGGGGGGCTGTGGCAATAGCGTTTAATGGCAAATATTTGAACGAACGAATAGTTAGGTGGACATTTATTACTGCGCCAGTGTTAACAATTGTGGCGCTGGTATTCTTCTCTGTTAAATATGGTATTCAACGTGGCTACACTTTTGAGGTTGCAGCGATTACAATAAACTGGTTGGCGCTGATTATTGGAGGTGTCGCACTAGCTGGCGTTTTTAAGAGAGCTAAGAACTCCAAGCTAATAGACGAGCACTAAAAGAAACTTCACTTGGTGAGCTGAGTGTTTCGGTAGTTGAGTGCTAGCAAAGTGAGAGGCAATATTGCTTTGTTACTTGAACTCCCGCCCACTTTTTTGCCTAACCCCCACCCACTTTTATCTCCGAACCCCCAGCCCTCCCCGCAAGGGGGAGGTTCGGCAAAAAAGTAAACTGCGGTTGCAGCTAAATCTATGGCAATCCAGAATATAACAAACCTATGCACTAAGCGCAGTTAAGTTATTTTTTGCACCCGCTGAGCGATAAAGCCCTCTATAGCCTTCTGCTCGCTCCATCAGATCACTAATTCCAAGCAAAGTTTCAGCGCCGCCAAGCACCAGATACCCATCTAAGCGTAAAATGTCATAGACAGATTTTACAACCTTTGCTTTGGTTTCTGTATCAAAATAAATTAGCACATTACGACAAAAAACAATATCCATTTTGCCAAGCAATCCAAATGGCTCAAGCAAATTACTTTTAGAAAATTTCACCATATTTTTTATCTCATCAGAAATAAACCACGCCGTGCCCTGTTGTTTAAAATGCTCAACCAACATTTGCACTGGCAGGCCTCGTTGCACTTCAAATTGCGTATATTTGCCCACTTTGGCACGCTCAAGCGATAAATCAGAAAGGTCTGTGCCAATTATTTCTATATTTATGCCAGACCACAGCCGTTTATTGGCTAGCAAAATCATCGCCAACGAATAAGGCTCTTGCCCAGTAGAGGCAGCAGCGCACCAAATACGAATTTTATTATTAGTTTTTCGGGCAGTTGCAATTAATTCTGGCAACATGATTTTTTCAAACGCCTCAAAGGGAACATTATCACGAAAGAAAAAACTCTCATTGGTAGTCATTGCATCTATTACTGCGTTTTTTAGATCGCTTGCAGCACTACCAAGCCCATAAGCTAATTCATCAACATCCTTAAACCCAAACTGCTCAGCTATTGGTGTTAGGCGAGTTTCAATTAGATATGATTTTGAACTACCAAGCACAATTCCTGAATGTTTTTGTACAAATTTACTTATTAAAAAATTATTCTGTTCTTTCATCTAAGCATTCCCTTATTTATCATTCGTGCCAATTCATCACCCATTTTTTCAATATCAACTAGTTTGGTGCATACTCCAGCCAATGCAGTTGCTCCGGGCATTCCCCAAACAACCGAGCTTGCTTCATCTTGCGCAAAAATAGTACCGCCAGTATGAGCAATAGCTACTGCGCCATTTGCTCCATCTGATCCCATGCCAGTTAACACAGCGGCTAAAGTTG
Organism: Devosiaceae bacterium; assembly: GCA_021648585.1. Taxonomy (GTDB): domain Bacteria; phylum Pseudomonadota; class Alphaproteobacteria; order Rhizobiales; family Devosiaceae; genus S141-66. The sequence goes on from JAKISM010000075.1 coordinate 2,685, forward strand.
CATTGCCATATTGTTCGGCTATGCTTTCAAACATTGGATCAACCGCAGGGCGACAATGATTTATTGGTGGCCCTTCATCTAACTTAATGATTTTTGTGCCATTTATTTCTGCTACTCGCATATGAAAACCACCCGGAGCCAAATAAAGACGACCTGCCACAACAGGCTCATCAGCTTTCGCCTCCCCACCCTCAATGCCCGCAGTTTTAGCCAATCTCTCGCCAAGCAATGTTGTAAAAGTTGGCGGCATGTGCTGCACTACAAAAACTGGAATATCTGATAGTTTTCCTTTTAATTGCTCAAAGACTTTACTAAGCGCTGCTGGCCCTCCAGTTGAAGAGCCAATCGCTAATGCTCGTGGATTAATCAAAGAAGCTTTGCGGAAATTAAAACTATCATTAGCCTTTGGCATAGGCGACCATGCGGCATTTTTTGTAGTAGAAACATTGCTTGAACTATAAGATTTAACAGGAGAGGTCTTTGGCATAAGGCCAATTATTTTCCTAATTAATTCACTCTTAAAAGCTTCTCGTGCCTCATTGCCATCACGAGCAAAAGATGGTTTTGGAATATAATCAGAAGCCCCCAAACTCATTGCCCTTAGTGATATTTCAGCATTTTTTAATGATAGGGTTGAGGCAATAAGAACAATTGCTTTTGGCGCTTTACGCAACAATTCAGGCAATGCAGTAATTCCGTCCATTACTGGCATTTCAATATCTAAAATAATAATATCAGGTTTTTCTTTTGCAACCTTATTTATTGCAACTTTACCATTATCAGCACTATCAACAACTTCGATATTATCAATAGTTTCTAACCATTTCCTGACCATACCACGCACAACAGCTGAATCATCAACCAACATTACACGAGTTTTTTTACCAATATTTATCGCTAGATTTTGTGCACCCATTAATTCTCACCTTTATTGTTAAGATGAGTTTGCTCTAATATCCTAAGCGCCTGATTTAGAGTTTGCTAGGTATGAGTGCTTATTAAACAAAAAAATGGGAGATATTGATCTCCCAAATTTTTACAATTAGATTTCAACCTTTATAAATTAAGACCAAAGCCGTTCAAATTTTGATTCTAATATTTCACGATCAAACGGTTTCATAATATATTCATTTGCCCCAGCTTTAAGCGCCATAGCAATATGGCCCACATCATTTTCAGTGGTGCAAAAAACAACTTTTGGCTTATCTCCACCAACAAAACCACGTAAATCTTTCAAAAACTCAAGACCCGATTTTATCGGCATATTCCAATCAAGCAAAATTGCATCGGGCATTTCATGTTTGCATTTATCATATGCCTCTTGCCCATCTTCTGCCTCATCAACAATATATTCCATATCTTCAAGGATTTTTCGTGCAACTTTTCTAACTACACTTGAATCATCTACCACCAAACAAGATTTCATTTTTTTCTCCTATTAAAAGGGCAAACATATCGCCTATGCTGCTTCTTTATTTAATAATTCTTCTATTAATACATCAATATCTAAAATAACCAATAATTCATCTTCAAGACGATAAGTACCAACACTAATTTTTGCCCATTCAGCATCAAGATTTACTGGATTAGCCTCTAATTGCTCACTATCAAGCGTTACCACTTCACCTATAATATCTATTAAAAGTCCGTATAATTCGTTAGCATAAATCACACTTATTGCTGGGCGCTCAATATTTGTTTCATTTACCGCTGCAACATTTAGCACTTTGCTAAGATCAATCGCAGTTAATATTCGCCCCCGAAGGTTTAGCACACCAGCAATTTGTGTTTCTGCAAGCGGCACAAAAGTAAAATTATCTGGCATAAAAACATCTTGCACTCGATCTATTGGCAAACCAAATAATTGCCCTGCCAATCGAATTGTTACATATTGTTTTCCACTATTTCCAAATTTATTATTGCTCATGCTGCCACCTCCACATCTATTACCTGCTCAGTGCGTTTAAGCGCATCGATTAATCCTTTACGATCAAATTTGGCAATAAAATCAAACATACCAAGCGCTTTTGCTCTCTCCTCTGATGCCTCACCAACAAAAGCAGAAAGCGCAATCACTGGCCAATTTGCTGAATTTTTATTTTCAGATAAACATCTAGTAAGCGTAAATCCGTCCATGTTAGGCATTTCAATATCAGTAACAACAATATCAAATTTAGCCCCCTCTTGCACTAAGTCAAAAGCCTCAATACCATCTTCAACCGCCGTTACATCATATCCAGCACCAATAAGCACAGGAACAATCATATTCCTAAAAAATGGACTATCTTCTGCATAAAGCAAACGCCTTGCACGGGGTCGCACTTGCTCTTTTCTTTCAAACCAATCTGAATATGCTTTGGGCAAGAAATAGCCCACATCAAGCACTTCTGTTGCCCTCTCGCAAATAATAGCGCTGCCCAAAAAGCCTTCCATATCAGAATCAACTTGCAATTCTAACTTAGCCTCAACAATATCAATTATTCTATCAACCACCAATCCCATCACACGTTCACCTTCGGCAAATACCATCATCGGCATTGCCCCCTCAGTTTGACGATTACCCTCTTCATTAACATAGACCAGCGGCATTAAGCGGTCACGATATTGCACCATGTGGCGATTACCTGCCCTTTCAACGCTTGAACAATCAAATTCTTCAAGCCTTGTTACCAGTGAAAGCGGCACAGCTTTTGGATCGCTCGATCCAGCCTCAAATATCAATAGTGAAATAATATCATTATCTTTATTTTTCGCTTTTTCATCACTTAACTCATTTTTTTCAACTTCCTCATGAGCTGAGCCAATAGATTGCGACAAACCATTTGGATCAAGTATCATAATAACCGAACCGTCTCCCATAATAGTATTGCCTGAAAACATAGAAACATCTTTAAGCATTCCCGACATTGGTTTTACGACAATTTCTTCAGTATGAAAAACCTCATCAACAATCACCCCAAACGAGCGCGTGCCAACTTCTGTTACCACCACAAAAGTACTATCTGATCGCAAGACATTATCATCTTTCTCTTGCTTTCTTTCCATATTTAACAAATCAGAAAGCCGAACTATTGGTAATAATGAATTTCTTAAGCGCAACACTTCGGCATTTTTAATTTTCTCAATGCGATTTTCACCTGCCTGATTAACTCGCACCAATTCACTGACCGCTAATTGCGGAATTGCAAATCTCTCCCCTGCACTTTCAATAATAAGCGCTGGAATAATTGCTAACGTGAGCGGGATTTTAACGGTAACTGTTGTGCCCGACCCCTCAGCAGATTTGAGATCGATTGAGCCTCCAATAAGTTCAATATTAGTGCGCACAACGTCCATACCTACCCCACGACCCGAAACCGCTGTCACTTTTTCAGCGGTTGAAAATCCGGGATGAAAAATATATTTATGAATTTGCGCATCACTCATTGAGTTGACTTCGCTCTCGCTCGCCAAGCCTTGCGAAATTAGTTTCTCGCTTAGTTTTTCCGTATTTAACCCCTTGCCATCATCAGCAATAGAAATAAGAATATGCCCGCCCTCATGATGGGCTGAAAGGCGAATAGTTCCTGTTTTGCTTTTGCCAGCTTTTTCTCGCACATCTGGCATTTCAATGCCATGATCAGCTGAATTTCGCACCATATGAGTTAGCGGATCACGAATAAGTTCAAGCACTTGCCTATCAAGTTCGGTTTCGTTGCCAATCATTTCAAGATCTATCGGCTTACCAAGTTCAACACTAAGATCACGCACAATGCGTGGCAATTTTCCCCATGCGCTACCAATAGGCTGCATTCGAGTTTTCATTACCCCCTCTTGCAATTCAGCGGTAACATTTGAGAGGCGTTGCAATGGAGTATTAAACTCGCTTTCTTCCTCACGCCCTTCGTTTCGGCGTGATATTTCTAATAGCTGATTACGAGTTAAAACTAATTCTGAAACCATATTCATTAGGTTTTCAATGGTTTGCACATTCACCCTAATGGTTTGATTAGCCATTGCTTTTTCTTTTTTTGCAGCCGCTTGATTAGCGTTGGCCTTTTCTGGCTCTTGTGCTGGCTTCTCTGGCGGCAGCGAAAGATCTGGCCCCTCAGCATTTAGAAATGCCGCCTCAAGATCATCAAGCGAAACTTCACCCGGTTTTAATTCACGCCCCATCGTGCCACCACCAGCACTTTCTTTTGGCTCTTCTGGTAGTATTAAGTCCTCATCTGTTTCTTGTTTAGGCTCATTTTCAGCATTTTCCTGTTCATTATCTTCAAAAACTCCAGCCAGCACCAATAATTTATTTATCAGCTCTTCGTCTTTGCCTTCTGGCTCTTTTTCAGTTTCTTCAAGCGCTAAAAGAATATCTTTTATTTTATCAATCGACATTAAAATGGTAGAAACACCATCATCGCTAACCGTTGCGCCATCTCGATAAGTGCCCATTAAAGTTTCGGCGGCATGCGCTAACATTTCTAGGCGAGGTAACCCCAAAAACCCGCAAGTGCCTTTAATCGTATGCACTAACCTAAATACATTATCCAAAATTTTGGCATTATTTGGCTCACGCTCAAAACGCACAAGTTCCGTATCAATAACTTCGAGACTTTCATTAGTCTCTGTCAAAAATTCATTTAATAGATCATCCATCAATAAAACCCCAAGATTAAAATTATAACCAAAGGTGCAATCATGATGGTTAACGAATACTTGCTAAAACCCAATACAAGTATTCGTACTTATCTCTTTTATTCTTGTCGCCGTTGGTCGCTTTGCTCCCGACCAGAGCCTACCCCATGCTTGACACGGGGACACCCCCGCCATTATTCTTTTCCCACTTTATATCTCGTTAGACTGCATTATTTCTTGCGCTTGCGCCGCGCAGGCGGAACACCCCCGCGGTTCTTTAAAAATCTCTATTAAACATCGCTTGGTTTAGCGCTAAAAGTAAATATCTTATCCTTTAGTTCCACCGCAATATCCATGTTTGCTAAACGAGCCAACAGGCCAGTATAAAACGGCTGAATTCCCCTAGCATCAACCCCCTCTTCTGGGTTGCCAGCAAGTAGCTCCGCAACTCCCATTGGCATAAGAGTTTTTTGTCGCTTTTCACTATCACTAGTTGAAGTGATTTTAAGGCTTTCTTTTCCTGCTTCACCTGATATTTCAACCACAACATCTCCACCACGAGGCACAGAAGATGCTGCAATAACTAACATATTCATCAATAATTTAGCCTTGTTTTTTGGCATTAAAATAGGCTCAATTTTCCACTGTAAATCAGCCTTTTCTATATCAAATAATATTTGCGCCACACGTTCGCATTCTCTAGTATCAAAATCCGTGTTAGCAGTTGAAGAAGCACCATAAGCAAGGCGAGCAAACTCTAATTTTGCTTGTGCTTGTCTGGCAGCACTAGCAATCATTTCTTGAGCAAAATCTGCCATTGCCGCTTGCTCAGGATCAGCTAAAGTTTCAAGTCCATTATTTACTGCCCCAACTGGATTTATTAAATCATGACAAACTTTTGAACATAGCATTGCCGCCAAATCATTAGCTTCAAGCTCAATTATATCGACCATTTAGATTTCCTCTCATTACGAATCATAATTTCAGTTTAACTATTTATAATGCGCTTACCAATTAACATTTTGAAAATATCATACTCATTGCTCAAAAAAACAATCATTCCGCAGGAATAAGCCTGCTTGAAAGAAATTCCCAATTATTACGAGCTTTAATATATGCAGTTTTTTGTGAAAGCATAAAGGCATCTTTATTAGAGCTTGAATAGAATAAAAATAACCGCCCCCCAAGTAGAGCAAAAATATTTGCCTTGCCATCTGTCAAATAACCACGTGATAGGCTCATAGTTCCATGTCCGCCAAATTGTGGCGCATAAATCTCTGGCGCTCTGATAAAAACCGCCCGATTAGCCTCATTGCTAAAATACCAAACAACACCATTCCAACTTAATTCATATTCTGGTCGCCCAAGTGCAGGCGCTTCTTGCGTATAATATGACACAGCGTCATAACCCTCAATCGCCACACCCGTTAAGGGATCTGTCACATATATATTTTGTAAATTAAGGTTTTGCGCAAAACTGCCACTGCTCAATAATATCAAACTTAACCCAACAAGAATTAAACGCATGAATTTTGCAATAGTTAACATTTGTTTACCTCTTTGCCGCATCATTGCCGAAATTGCCTGATAGTGATTCTGTGAATTTATAAGATAACATGCAAATAATGATATCTTGGTAAATAAAACGAAGAAAACTAAATTGATCTAATTCCACAAAGGGGCTTATGCATTATGTTTAAAAAAATAACCAGTTCTATTCTGCTTGCATTAATGTTTGCGTTTTCTCCAACTTCTTCTTTTGCACAAGGAACATTATCAGATACTTATTCAAGTGATGATCTCATAAAAACTGGTGGTGAATTTTTTGGTGGAATAACTCAAGGATTAGCCTCACTGGTTGAAAAATCTATCTCTCAATATGGTTTGCCGAACGCCTATATTTTAGGACAAGAAGGCTCTGGGGCTTTTTTTGCAGGTGTGCGTTATGGTGAAGGAACAATGTCCACCCGCAATGCTGGCAATCGTTCAGTTTTTTGGCAAGGCCCAACTATTGGCTTTGATGTTGGCGGAGATGGCAGTAAAGTTATGATGTTAATCTATAACTTACCTTCCGTTGATGCAATTTATGGCCGCTACCCTGGAATTGATGGCTCTGCCTATATGGTTGGTGGACTTGGTATTACCGCGATGAAATATGATAATATTTATATTGTACCAATTCGCTCAGGAGTTGGAGCTCGACTTGGGGTAAATGTTGGCTATCTTAAATTTACAGCACAACCCACTTGGAATCCATTTTAACTTTTAAGCCATGTAACTTGGCCATTCACCAATAAATAAATCACCACTATTATTTTTATCCTTTTTTCTCTACAGTGGATTTATTCTAGCATTTACTATATAGATTTTTGCTAAGGAAATGAATTATAATTGGTTAAGGCATGAAATTGCCTTTTTGGATGTTAATTAATGTTGATAGAAAATTTAATCTATTTTGTCTTAGGTTTTTCAATTTCAAGTCTATTGGGCATATTCATAATGCCCACTATTTGGAAAAGAGCTGTGCGCCTTACCAAAAAGCGCTATGAATCTGCTAACCCTCTAACTATGTCAGAATTTCGTGCCGATAAAGACCAGTTGCGTGCCCAGTTTGCTCTTAAAACCCGAAAATTGGAAATGCAAATAGAAAAATTACGCTTACAACTTTCTGAGCAATTAGTTGAGCTAAATGAAGCAAAAAGCGAATTGGCACTTATGGATGTTGAGCAAGATAGGCAGCAAATTATTTCTGAGGAATTTGAAGCAAAAAATGAAAAACTATCTAAGCGCATTTTAGAACTTGAAAAAAGCTCTGCTGATATTTCACAAAAATTACGCATGCGTGAGCGTGAGGTAGAATCTAAAAAAGATGATATTCGAGATCGAACTCTTGAACTAGAAAAGAAAACCATTGGGCTTTCTCATAAATTACGCATGAAAGAAAAAGAAATAGAAGAGCTGATTTCCAAATCCCCAAAAAACGCTGAACAGCAAATTGCTAATGCTAATAGTAAATTAAATGATTTAGTGCAAAAAACTAAAGCCGCTACAAAAGAAGAAAAAGCAGTAAAAAACAGCTCGTTAATACAAGATATAACCTATCAAGAAGAACTTGAAGGTCTGCATAAGAAAATCTTAAAAATTGAAAATTCAATCCAAACAAAATGGCAAAAAAATAGCGATATTAAAAAATCTGACCTTCACTCTCTAAGAAAAGATATGGAAGAAGTAGCCGCTATAGTTATGAATGTAATTAATCCAAGCGAGAGTGAAACAGTTAAAAAACCTAAAGAAACTGAAGAAAGCTTGCTAGCAAAGGTACAAAAATTTGTAAAAAATGATAATAATTTAGACCAAGAAGAATTAGATGACAAAAAGAACATTAAAATAAGCGCAAGCTCAATATCAAAGCGTTTCAAAATCTTTCAAAATGTAGAAAAGCATCAATAAGTTTGATTATAATTCAATTATTCTTTTACAAAGCTAATATCTCGAATAATCGCTCCAGTTGTGCCATCAATAAGACGAAGCGTTGTTTTGCCATTCTTTATATAAGTGATAGCAACCATACCCTCATTTGGAACAGCTGAAACAATTTGCGCTCCATCTGGCACAACCAACATACCAACACTATATTTATCTTTTATATCATTTTTTGCTTCTAAATTATTACCTCTCTCATCAGACTTAAAAATTAAAACCAAAGCAATAGATAAAAGACCAACTATCAAAAGGCCGATTGAAAAAATAAAAGAACGCTTAGCACGTGCAATTACTGCAACTACTTCTGGTGAAATACCTTCACTTGTACTATTATCATCTGAAGAATTTTTAGACATAAAAGAAAGCCCTATTTTGCAAAAAGAAAATACTTATATTGTTGATAATGATAATGCAAACCTTAGGCTTGATATATTCCTAAGCAA
>JAKISM010000076.1 GCA_021648585.1 Devosiaceae bacterium
GCAACCCCTGCTTTTCGAACTTTTGCTGCGCCATCATCGCCTTTTATTATTATTTCTTTTCCATTGACTAAAATCTCACCGCTAGATTGCTTGCGCATTCCAGAAATAGCTTCAAGCAATTCTGATTGCCCATTGCCAGAAACCCCTGCAATGCCTACAATTTCACCAGCACGAACATTAAAACTCACACCCTTAACTCGTGTAACGCCTATATCGTCTTTAATTTCTAAATTTTTCACCTCAAGCTTAATCTCTTGAGGATTTGCTTTGCCCTTTTTGACCTCCATCAAAACGCTGCGTCCAACCATAAGCTCAGCCAACTCACTTGGGTTGGTATCTTTGGTCTTTAGCGTCTTTACCATTGCGCCGCGACGCATTACCGAAACCTCATCAGTAATTGCCATTATTTCACGTAATTTATGGGTAATTAAAACAATGGTTTTACCCTGCTCTTTGAGGGTATTTAGCACTCTAAATAAATGATCGGCTTCACTTGGCGTGAGAACGCCTGTTGGCTCATCAAGAATTAATATTTCAGCACCACGATAAAGCGCTTTAAGAATTTCTACCCTTTGTTGCTGACCAACCGAAAGGTCTTCTATTAAAGCATCGGGATCAACTTCTAATTCATATTCTTTGGCTAAACGAGTAAGCTCAGTGCGGGCTTTTTTAAGGCTTGCGCTAAGCAAAAAATTATCCTCAACCCCAAGAATAATATTTTCTAAAACAGTGAAGTTATCGACTAACATAAAATGTTGATGCACCATGCCAATGCCTAATTGCAGGGCATGACTTGAATCTTTTATTATTTTTACTTTGCCATTAACTTTTATCTCACCAGAATCAGCACGATAAAAACCATAAAGAATTGACATAAGTGTAGTTTTGCCAGCGCCGTTTTCGCCAACAATGCCATGCACCGTGCCAGATTTAATTGGTAAATCAATATCAATATTTGCATGAACTGGGCCAAAATGCTTGTTTATTTTACAAAGCTCAATTGCCAAATTATTTTGCGCTAAATTAGATGCAGCAACCTTATTAGATTGCTGCATCTTTTTTTGACTATTCTTAGTCATTTTTAAATTTGCCTAACGCTTAACCAGCAGGACAAGAATCATCTGTTTGATAATTATGTACAACGATTTCACCTGATTGAATTTTCGCAGAAAGTTCTTCAACTTTTGCCTTCATTTCATCAGTAATTAAATCAGCATTATGCTCATCAAGAGACCAGCCAACACCACCATTAGCTAGACCCATAACATTAAAGCCAGAAGTCCAGTTTCCTGTTGTTCCATCTTCAAATGCTGCTGCAACTGCAACATCAACACGTTTAAGCATTGAGGTTAGAACTGAGCCAGGTTGTAAGTAATTTTGGTTGCTGTCAACACCGATAGAGAATTTACCAGCGTCAGCTGCGGCTTGAAGCACACCAAGACCAGAGCCACCAGCTGCGGCATAAACAACGTCTGCGCCTTTGCTAAATGAGGCTTTAGCCAATTCACCAGCGGTTACTGGATCATTCCATGCGGCAGGAGTTGTACCTGTATAGTTTTCAAATACTTCAATATCTGCATTTACGGCCTCAGCACCTTGTGCATAACCACAATAGAACTTGCGAATTAGTGGAATATCCATGCCACCAACAAAGCCAACTTTGCCAGTTTCAGATTTCATTGCTGCAAGCGCACCAACCAAATATGAGCCTTCATGCTCGTTAAATACCACTGAGCGAACATTTGGCAAATCAACAACCATATCAATAATAGCAAAATTTGTATCTGGAAATTCAGCTGCTACTTTGGTAAGTGCTGCAGCCCACGAAAAGCCAGCCATAACAACTGGGTTTGCGCCAGAAGAAGCAAATTTACGAATTGCTTGCTCACGTTGAGCGTCATTGGCTATTTCAAATTCTCTAAAACTATTGCCAGTTTCTTCAGCCCAGCCAGATGCGCCATTATAGGCGCTTTCATTAAATGATTTATCAAACTTGCCGCCAAGATCATAAATGATCGCAGGTTCTGCAAGCGCAGATCCAGCAAGCATTGCACCAAGCGCTACGCCACCAGCAAGTACTGAAAGACGAAATGATTTATTTTTATTAGTTTTCATTATATTCTCCCTGTTTTCGTTTTTTAAGAATTTAGCAATAGCGCTAAAACTTTCCTTAAGTACGATAACCCAATTCAAACGTGCAAAGCACGTAGAAGCAAGTAAAAAATATTAAAATATGGTTATTTAGTCAAAAATTTGTAATTTTATAGAAGATTAACCTGTTTTTATGGATTGCTAGTTGTTTTAAAACCGTCAATTTCAGTATTGTATAAATATATATCACTATAGTTTTGAAAGCTCTTCTATAGACTCATTGTTCTAGATATGAGTATATTTCTTTTCTAGTTAGACAAGAACTTCTTTTTATCAATTAACCTAAGGGAGAATATAATGACTAAGAAAAATATAACATCGGTAAGTATGATTGCAGCATTAATGCTTGCTTCAGTGAGTACAAGTGCACTGGCGCAAACTGAAATTTCGTGGTGGCACGCTATGGGCGGAGTTAATGGCGAGCGGATCAATAAAATGGCGACAGACTTTAACGCAACTCAAAGTGAATATAAAATAATGCCTGTTTATAAGGGCAATTATACTGAAACCATGACAGCGGCTATTGCTGCATTCCGTGCCAAACAACAACCTCATATCGTGCAAGTTTTTGAAGTTGGCACAGCAACTATGATGGCGGCTGAGGGTGCTGTTTATCCGATTGAAGACATGATGAAAGATACTGGCGAGCCATTTGACAAGTCAATTTTCATTCCGGGTGTAATCTCTTATTATCAAGCCTCTGACGGCAAATTGCTTTCAATGCCGTTTAATTCATCAACTCCAGTTCTATGGTATAATAAAGACGCTCTTGATAAAGCTGGCGTTGAAAATGTACCAACAACTTGGGACGAAATGGATGCAGCTGCCAAGAAGCTAGTTGATAGCGGAATGGAATGTGGGTATTCATTTGGTTGGCAATCTTGGGTAATGCTTGAAAATTATTCAACTTGGCATAATCAACCTATTGGCACTAAAGAAAACGGATTTGGCGGCCTTGATACAGAACTTACATTTAATTCTGATGCGCTAAAAAATCGCATTGCCAAAATTGCCGCAGCACAAGAAGATAGTAGTTTTGTCTATGGTGGCCGTCGTGGTGATTCATTGCCAAAATTCACCAATGGTGAATGTGGAATGTGGATAAATTCATCTGCATATTATGGCTCAATGAAAGCACAAGCTAAATTTAATTATGGTCAGGCTATGTTGCCTCTTGATACTGATGTTGCTGATAAGCCGCAAAATTCAATCATTGGCGGCGCAACGCTTTGGGTGCTTAAAGGTCATGATCAGGATGATTATAAAGGTGTAGCTCAATTTATGAACTATCTTGCAACCCCTGAAGTTCAGGCATGGTGGCATCAGGAAACTGGTTATGTTCCTATCACAACAGCTGCGACTGAGCTTTCTAAAGAGCAAGGGTTTTATGAAGCAAATCCGGGTACTGATACGGCTGCAAAACAGTTGAGCCTAAACCCGCCAACCGCTAATTCAAAAGGTTTGCGTTTTGGTAATTTCGTGCAAATACGTGATGTTATCAATGAAGAGCTTGAAGCCATTTGGGCAGGTGATAAAACTGCTTCTGAGGGGCTAGATACTGCTGTTGAGCGTGGTAATAAACTTCTACGTAAGTTTGAAAAAGCTAATGACTAACGCTTTTATTTGTAAATAATACTAGTCCCCACTTTTTTAGTGGGGGCTAGATTTTTTTAATCTTAATTTATGAAATTTGATAAATGCTTAAGCGAGTACATTTTGGCACTTCTTGGTTGCCCTTTGCTCTAGTTGCCCCACAGATTCTTATCACTTTGGTATTTTTCATGTGGCCAGCTGCTCAAGCAATGTTTCAATCATTGCTGGTGCAAGACGCATTTGGATTAAAAACTGAATTTGTTTGGTTTGATAATTTCAAAGAATTGCTGAACGATGAAATTTATCTACAATCATTTTATCGCACGGCTTTCTTTTCTACTTTGGTAGCGTTTTTCTCTTTGTCCATTGCGTTAGTTTTAGCCGCTTTGGCAGATAGAGTAATAAAGGGGGCGACCTTTTATCGCACCATGCTGATTTGGCCCTATGCTGTTGCACCAGTATTAGCTGGGGCTTTGTGGGTATTTATGTTTAACCCCTCACTAGGTATTATCACCTATACGCTTGATCTTTTGGGTTATGATTGGAACCACAAACTAAATGGCGGACAAGCAATGTCACTGGTTGTTATGGCTGCTACTTGGAAGCAGATAAGTTATAATTTCTTGTTCTTTTTTGCCGCCATGCAATCCATTCCAAAACCACTGATTGAAGCGGCGGCAATAGATGGCGCAGGGCCTGCAAGACGATTTTGGACGATAATATTTCCACTTATTACGCCAACCACATTCTTTTTATTGGTAGTTAATATTGTTTATGCGTTCTTTGATACTTTTGGTATTATTCATGCAGTGACCGAAGGCGGGCCTGCCAATGCGACCACAACATTGGTTTATAAGGTTTATAATGATGGTTTCATTGGCCTTGATCTTGGAGGATCAGCTGCACAATCCGTTGTTTTGATGGTTATTGTGATATTTATTACAGTTATACAGTTTCGATATATTGAGAAAAAGGTGGATTATTAATGATTGAAAAGCGCCCCATCACCACTTTTATATCTCACTTTGTAATTATTGTTGGCATAATTATTATTGCCTTTCCTGTTTGGATAACTTTTGTTGCGGCAACTCATGATGCAATTCGCATGACGCAATCACCTATTCCTATTTGGCCGGGGGATCAGTTTTTTATAAATCTAAAGGCTACTTTATGGGATGGTATAAGCGAATCTGATACCAGACCTGTTGCTTTTATGTTGTTGAACTCCCTTATTATGGCAATGATTATTGCCTTGGGCAAAATATCAGTTTCATTACTTTCAGCTTTTGCAATAGTTTATTTTCGCTTTCCATTTCGAATGGGTTTTTTCTGGATGATTTTTTTAACTTTAATGTTGCCAGTTGAAGTGCGAATTTTGCCAACGTATGAAGTTGTAGCTAAGCTTGGCATGTTAAATTCATATGCAGGTTTGACACTGCCATTAATTGCTAGCGCAACAGCGACCTTTATGTTTAGGCAGGTGTTTTTGACTGTGCCAGATGAACTTTTAGAGGCCTCTCGTATTGATGGTGCTGGCCCAATGCGGTTTTTCTTTGATATATTAATTCCCGTATCACGCACAAATATTGCCGCATTATTTGTAATATTATTTATTTATGGCTGGAACCAATATTTGTGGCCATTGCTAATTACTAATGACCAATCAATGGTTACTGTTGTTATGGGAATTAAAGAAATGCTGGAGTCAGCTGAGCAAGCGCCTGTTTGGAATAAGATTATGATGACTACATTACTGGCTATGATACCGCCAATTATTGTTGTGGTATTTATGCAAAAAATGTTTGTTAAAGGCCTGACGGAAACGGAGAAATAATATGGCAAGAGTTAATATCAAAAATGTTAAAAAATCCTATGGCTCTGTTGAAGTGCTACATGGGATTAATGTTGATATTAAAGATGGTGAGTTTATTGTTATTGTGGGGGCATCTGGTTGCGGTAAATCCACCCTGTTACGTATGGTGGCAGGATTAGAAGAAATTACTTCTGGTGAAATTTTTATCAAGGATAAATTGGTCAATGATGTTGAGCCAAAAGATCGTGATATTGCTATGGTGTTTCAAAATTATGCGCTTTATCCGCATATGAATGTTTATAAAAATATGGCCTATGGCCTTAAATTGATGAAATTAAGCAAAAGTGAAATAGAGGAGCGGGTAGGAAAAGCTGCTAAAATGTTGCAAATTGAGGATTATCTTGATCGCCCACCACGCCAGCTTTCTGGCGGACAGCGCCAGCGTGTTGCTATGGGTCGTGCGATTGTGCGTGAACCTGCGGTGTTTTTATTTGATGAGCCGCTTTCCAACCTTGATGCAAAACTTCGTGTGACAATGCGTTTAGAAATTCGTGCGCTACAAAGACGGTTAGGCGTTACCAGTCTTTATGTTACTCATGATCAAGTAGAAGCTATGACGCTTGCCGATCGGTTGATTGTATTAAATGATGGTATTGCCGAGCAAATTGATAGCCCGCTTAATATTTATGAAAAGCCAGCATCAGAATTTGTTGGTGGTTTTATTGGCTCTCCGCCAATGAATTTTTTCGATGGAAAAATATTAGGGAGTAGCAAATTTATTGAATTAACTTCAGGCTCAAAAATAGCTTCAGGTAATTACCCAACTGGAGATAATTATGACAATAAAGTAAGAATTGGTATCCGTGCAGAAAAGCTTTTACCTACAACAAAAGAAAAAGCAGATATGGTGTTAAATGTTGGAGCGATTGAAACATTGGGCTCAGAAACTCTTGCGCATGGTTTTTTAAATGGAAGCGGTGTTTCAGAAGAATTTGATCAAAGTATTGTAGTTAAGTTACCCGGAAATGCACGCCCTGTTGTTGGTGAAGAACTTCCTGTGCGTGTGGCAGAAGATGGTTTGCATTTATTTGATGCAAAAACTGGAAAGCGAATTTAGAGTGTTTTAATTTCAGCGCCCATCGCTTTGGCAAACCGTTCAAAAAACCTATCAATAATTTTTTGTGCGCTTTTACCGATTATTTTTTTGCCTAATTTCATTAAAGCGTTTGAGCCGCCTCCTTTTGCATTAAATGACAAGATAGTGCCGCCCTCAAAATCGCTTAATTCAATATCCGCTTCACCATGAGCATGTCCTAAAATTGAGCCTTTACCATATCCCAATAAAGTATATTTTTGTGCGGCAGTGACATTTTTTAATTCTAGCCCACCAGCAAATTTTGGATTTATAAGCCCCAAATTAATCATTATTTCTAATTCTAGTTCATTATCGCTTACCCAAGCAATTTTTTTACAACCCGGAATTGTTTCTTTAAGTATATCTGCATTATTTAGCGCCCGCCAAACCTCATCACGAGGCGCTTTGATTAGATATTTTCCACTAAATTGCATAAATAACTACCCTTTTTATCCCTTAAACCTTTTATTGCGACCTTTTAGCACCAATATAGTGGAAATAGTTACTGCAAAGACATGTTACAATTGCATTTTTTGAAAAAAACATCAAAGATGCAGTGAAACATGAAGAAATCTTTTCTAAAGGGGACAAATATGAATAATGATCTAATTAAACAGCCACTACAATATCTTGATAAAGCAATGAGTGCGGTACGTGATTTGGGGCTTTGGCCTGAAAAGCAAGAAGAGCAGCCAATAACAGGACTTCTACAAGAAATAACAGGGCTTGATGAAAATCGGGTTTTGCTAATTGGTCGCACGCTTTCGCAAGCATCAATTTTTAACGAGGTGGTGCGTGAGCAAATTGCAGCGATGAATATTGGTTCTCGTTATGAAGACATTACCAAAGGCTTTGATTCAATTAGAGATGACGCAAAAAATTTAGTTGATCAGCTTGATGATGGAAAGTTAGATGTACTTGAGCGGGCTTCAAATGTTTGGATGAAAATTTCACGTGGTGATATTGCTGCTCGTTTTGATAAAATCCGTGATATTTATCTTGAAGTAAGTTCTGATACTAAGGATCAAATTAAGCGTGAATTTACTATTCTTGAGGCCTATCGTGATTTTCGTGGGGCGCTCAAACAATCAGAAGTTATGGCGCTAGAAGTGTTGCAAACGGCTACGAACTTGCTTGATGAAAGAAAAGAAAGCCTAAAAAAGATATCAAAAGAACTTAGTGAATTTTCTCAAGGAACACCTGCTGATAGGGCACGCCTTGAAATGGCACGTGATGAAAGATTGCGTGAATTGCAAAATGAAGAGCGCCGCTATCAAATAGCAAAAGACCTTTCGGACAATCTCACAATTTCTTATAATACTTCAGAAGTTGTAATGGCTCGTCTTATGCAAACTACTAACGCTAAAGAGCGGGTTTATCAGCAATCAATTTCGTTCTTTTCAACTAATGAAACCGTGTTAACTGCTCTATCTGCTTCTTTTACTGGCATGTTTGGGTTGCACGAAAGTACGCAAACCCTCAATGCAATGAAAGAGGGCATGGCAAAATCCATTGAAACGCTTTCTGAAATTGGCGATAAAGTGCAGACAGAGGCGTTAAAAGCGGGGTATGGCCCTACCATTCGTGCCGATGCGGTTAAGAAACTGGTTGATTCGGTGGTTAATTTCCAAGAAAAATCTCGCACTATAATTAATGAAATGCGTGTGCTTGCTACTAAAAACTCAGAAGAAATTCGTGATGCTGTTGAAGATGGCAAGAAGCGCTTAGCTTTGTTAGCTGCTGAGGGCAATATTTTGCTAGTTGAAGAGAAAAATGGGTAATAGTTAGGAAAAGCACAAGTAAGTATAGTGGAAAAAAACAAATGGCGGCAAGAATAAAAGAGGCAGTATTTTTTCTATACCCCCACCCCAGCCCTCCCCGCAAGGGGGAGGGAGAAGGAAGAGAAGATTATCTTTAGCAATAGGTAGGAAGAAATCCAGATTAAAGATGTGAGCGTGGAAAAAGAACAAACGGCGGGGGTGTGTCGGGGTTGGGAACAGCCTGCGCGGCGTGAGCGCAAGAAAAGAGGGCGACCAACGGCGACAAGAATAAAGAAAGCAACCTAGCGAGATTATAGAGTGGAAAAAGAACAAACGGCGGGGGTGTCGGGGTCGGGAGCGAAGCGACCAACGGCGACAAGCATAAAAGAGCCGACAAGCATAAAAAGAAAAAAACCCTTAGCACTTGATGAGGTCATGTTGGCAATGGACGTGGTTGATACGCTGCGCCATCGCCAAGACCTTGTATTGCGTGAATTGAGCGGGGAGGCAAAAGAAAAGCAATTAATTAAAAAATTGCGTGAGATTTATGCTCAGCAAGGGATAGAAGTTCCTGATAATATCTTAAAAGAGGGTGTTGCGGCGTTAAATGAAAGCCGATTTACTTATGAGCCGCCTAAAAGTAGTTTTAAGGTCTCTTTAGCCAAACTATATGTTTCACGCTCAAAATGGGGGCGGTGGGTTTTAGGTTCTTTTTTAGCCATTATTATTGGTGGGGCTTATTATCAGTTTTCTTATGTAGGGCAACAAGAGCAAAATGCAAAACAGGCTATCATAGAGCTTAATGAAACAATGCCCGCGAAAATGGAGCAGCTTTATCAAAGCATTTTTGATGAAACAAAAGTGCAAAGCGCTCAAAAGCAAGCTGAGGAAATACTTGCTCGTGGCAAAATTGCCCTTAAAGAACAAGATAAAAAAGCAGCACAAGCGGCAATTAATAACCTAACAAAAATCCGTGATCAATTACGTCAAGAATATTCACTAACTATTGTCAATCGTGAGGGCGTGCAATCAGGTTTTTGGACTTTTCCTGAAATAAATACAGATGCTACAAATTATTATTTAGTGGTTGAAGCGCTTGATAAAGCGGGCAATAAAATATCATTGCCAATATTAAGCGAGGAAACTGGAAAGAGCAAAAATGTTGATATTTGGGGGCTAAGAGTGTCTGAAGAGCTTTATGCAAATATTGCTAGTGATAAGCGTGATGATGGAATAATTCAGCAAAATATTCTTGGTGAAAAAGCCTATGGTTATCTTGATGTGACATATAATGTGAGCGTTCTTGATGGCGCTGTGACGGAGTGGTAATATGGCAATAAGTGGACCAAATGCTCTAAAAAAACTAGATGAAGCGTTACGTGATATTCGCTCTGAAGAGCAAAAAATATCACGCCTGCTGGCTCGCTCATCTGAGCGTTCTGCAAAACTTAAAGAAACTCAATCTGCACTTTTTAGACAATTAGCAAATGCGCAATTAGAGGGGGTTGCTAGAGAGGAAATTGGTGAGCAGTTTTCTCGAGCCGAAAAACAGGCGCATTCTATTTTAGAGAAACATGATGTTTTATTAAATGATGTTGAAAATCAGTTGAAAAAACTAGATGCGCAAGTAGCTAGCAAAGCAACAAAGCGCCATGAAATATTAAATGAACTTAATCAAGCGCAAGAAAAACTAGTAGCTCTTAAAGATAAAATAAAAAAGCAAATAGAAAAAAATCCAAAGTTTGAAACCTTACAAAAAAAGGTTGAAAATCTTAAAATAATCGCTGAGCAAAGCATTAAAAAAACTGAAATTGCGCAAAAAGATAGCGAAGAAAAGGGCAAGCCATATAAAAATGATCCTCTATTTATGTATTTGTGGGACAGAAAATATGGCACTAGTGAATATAAAGTTGGCAATCTTACTCGCTGGCTTGATGGAAAAGTGGCACGGCTAGTTAAATATAATGATGCGCGTCCAAATTTTGCGATGTTAAATGAAATACCGCTACGTCTTAGTGAACATGCGCTTTATCAATCTGAGTTAGAGCAAAAGGCACAAGAGGCGCTAGATAGGCTAGAGCAAAAAGCAGTTGATGAGGCTGGTGGCAAGCCAATGCGCCTAACATTAGAAAAGGCGCAAAAAGAATTATCAGCTTTTGATATTGAGATGGCTCAAAGTGAAGATGAGCGTGATGAATTAGCACAACAATATCAATTATTGGCTGAGGGGCAAACACCCGCCTTTGAAGAAGCTAGTAACTTGCTCAGCGCCAATTTACAAAATCAAACTATTTCAACATTATTTGAGCGTGCAAGACGTACCTCTAATTCAAAAGACGATATTTTAGTTAAAAAAATAGATGGAATTATTGCTTCAATAAAAGAGGGGCAGGTAGATAATAAATCATATAAGAAGCGCCTAAAAACACTTGCCATAAGACGGCGGGAGCTTGAAGAAATTGAGTGGGAGTTCAAAAAATCCCGTTTTGATGATCCTCGCTCAAGTTTTAGTAAAAACAGTCTTACTGGCTCTTTATTATCTGAGTTTTTATCAGGTGCAATATCTGCGGCAATTTATTGGCAGCAATTTCA
>JAKISM010000077.1 GCA_021648585.1 Devosiaceae bacterium
ATTTGATAAATGGCATGATATTATTCACATGCAAAGAAAGCTTTGATTAAAATAGTCACAATTTAGTAAGAAATAATCGCTTTTTGAACACAATATGCCCTAAAAAATGTCAAATTAAGCAATCATATTATATCTGTTGCCGTGAGTACTCAGAGTTGGGATTGATAGAGCCCCCAAACCATGAAGTCCTAACTTTGGCAGGCCTTAAGTTGTGGGTCTAAGGCAATTTTTGACGCTCTCATGTTCTTGCCAACATGGGGGCGTTTTTATTATAAATATCATCTCCTAGTTAAGGTTAATTCATTTAGCGAAAATATGAAGTTGCGCCAAGAATGCGCCCCGGTAATCCGTTAAAATCTTCTTGTAATATAATAGCAAATCCTTTGTCATCTTCTTGTAAAATTTGAGCAAAAGGTAATTTAATATTTACGCCTTTTTTTGGATCCCACATTGTAAGCGCTCGGCGCTCATTTGCAATATTTGAATAAGAGAAAATCTTACCAGAATTTTCACCGCGTGTGATTTCCACCTCTCTAGTTGATTTAATATTAACTAACCAAATTATAGCCTCGCTAAATCCTTCATTGCCTAAGATAGATATTTCAAGATAGTTATCATCATATTTTATATCTATGGGAATATATAGTTTAGCGCTTGATAATATTTGATTTATTTCATCAGTTTTAGAGCCGACAACACCCTTAGTGCCATTAATCATTAATTGAGGAGTATAGATGTGGTTAGTTTTTTGAATACTAGAATAAGCTCTTTGTAAATTAGAATTTTCAGAGTTGGCAAAAATATCTTTCCAGCCAATATAATCCCAATAATCAACATGATATGCAAGCGCTATAATATCGTCTCTTTCACCTAACTTCTTAAGTAATTTGTCTGCTACTGGGCAAGCAGAGCACCCTTGAGAGGTAAAAAGTTCAAGCACTGCTATTGGTGAGGTCTTGACCTCACCAGCTTGCGCTAAGCCAGTTAATAAAAAAGGCAGTGTAATAGAAAATAAAATTATTTTTTTCAAATTAAAGTAAAAAGAATGCATATTATTTCTATAAAAGATGTTTCCAACAAAGGCTAGTAACAGATAGGTGAAAGCCATTTGAGAAAAGATATAAGTCCTTATGAAACTAGGTTTCTAAGCACATATTGCAAAATACCACCATTTTTGAAATATTCTAATTCATTTTCAGTATCAATGCGGCAAAGAGTATCAATGGTTTTTTCTTCGCCATTTGCAGAAATAATTTTCACCTTCACATTGGCACGAGGGGAAATATCTCCAATATGCTCAATGCTAACTTGCTCATCTCCGCTTAATCCAAGCTGTTCCCAGCTTTGCCCATCAATAAATTGCAATGGCAAAACGCCCATGCCAATTAGGTTTGAGCGGTGAATTCTTTCAAAACTTTGCACAATAACTGCTCTAACACCAAGCAATAATGTGCCCTTTGCCGCCCAATCACGAGATGAACCTGTGCCATATTCTTTGCCAGCAAAAACAACTAGCGGAGTATTATTTTCTTGATATTGCATTGCCGCATCATAAATTGGCATTTGTTCTCCACTCAAACCAACAGTAAAGCCGCCCTCAACGCCCTTTACCATTTGGTTTTTAATGCGAATATTGGCAAATGTACCACGCATCATAACTTCGTGATTGCCACGTCTTGAGCCATAGGAATTAAAATCTTTTGGCTGGACTTGGCGCTCAATTAGATATTTGCCAGCTGGGCTATCTTTTTTGAACGAGCCAGCAGGGGAAATATGATCTGTGGTAATAGAATCAGCAAATAGTCCTAAAATACGAGCATTTTCTATGTCTTTAACTGGCTTTGGCTGTAATGTTAGGCCTTCAAAATAGGGTGGGTTTTTAACATAAGTAGAAGACGAATTCCAATTATAGGTTTCACCACCACTAACTTCAATGTTTTGCCAATATTCATCACCCTTAAACACGTCAGCATAACGATTTAAGAACATATCTCTGGTGATAGAAGAGCGAACTGCCTGAGAAATTTCTTCATTGCTTGGCCAAATGTCTTTTAGATAGACGGGATTACCATTTTTATCATTACCAAGCGGTTCGCTGGTTATGTCAATATTTAGCGAGCCAGCAATAGCATAAGCTACAACAAGAGGCGGGGAAGCAAGGTAATTGGCTTTAATATCGGGGCTAATGCGCCCTTCAAAATTACGATTGCCTGAAAGAACTGAACAAGCAACCAAATCATTTTCTTTAATGCTAGCAGAAATATCTACATCAAGGGGCCCTGAATTGCCGATACAAGTTGTGCAACCATAACCAACTAAATCAAAACCCATTGCATCAAGATCATCTTGTAAACCTGCAGCTTTTAGATATTCAGTTACAACTTGCGATCCGGGAGCAAGGGAGGTTTTAACCCAAGGCTTGCTTTTTAGTCCCTTTTCCAGAGCTTTTTTTGCGAGTAGCCCTGCTGCAATCATTACAGAAGGGTTTGATGTATTGGTGCAAGAGGTGATAGCGGCAATTACAATATCACCGTGTGAAAGAGTATAATCTTTATTTGCAACATTAACATCAGGGTTATCGCTTTTGTTAAATTCGCCTTTAAGATCTTCAGAAAATTTAGATTTAGCATCATTTAGCGATATTCTGTCTTGTGGTCTTTTTGGCCCTGAAATTGATGGCACAACAGAACTTAAATCAAGCCCTACAGTGTCAGTAAAAATAGGGTCAGCACTTGAGTTATCACGATACATACCTTGCGCTTTGGCATAGGCTGTTACCAATGTAATTCTATCCTCATCACGCCCTGTAATTTTAAGATAATTTATCGTATCTTCATCTATTGGAAAAAAACCGCAAGTTGCGCCATATTCAGGTGCCATATTGGCAATAGTTGCCATATCTTCCAGCGTTAGATTATCTAGCCCCTCACCATAAAATTCAACAAATTTACCCACCACACCTTTTTTGCGTAACATTTCAACTACTGTAAGCACAATATCAGTAGCAGTGATGCCCTCAACTGCTTTTCCTGTTAGCTTAAAGCCAATAACTTCAGGAATAAGCATGGTTATTGGTTGCCCAAGCATTGCGGCTTCTGCCTCAATGCCGCCAACGCCCCAACCAAGCACCGCTAGGCCATTGACCATTGTGGTGTGACTATCTGTGCCAACCAAACTATCAGGATAAGCAATGGTTACGCCATCAATTTCATTTGTCCAAACGGTTTGCGCTAAATATTCAAGATTTACTTGATGGCAAATTCCTGTTCCGGGAGGCACAACAGAAAAATTATCAAATGCTTCTTGTCCCCAACGTAAAAATTCATAACGCTCATTATTGCGCTTATATTCAAGTTCAACATTTTGCTTAAAGGCAGAATGGTTGCCAAAATTATCAACCATTACCGAGTGATCAATAACCAAATCAACTGGCACAAGCGGGTTTATTTTTTGTGGATCTGCGCCAAGTTTTTGCGTTGCATCACGCATTGCCGCCAAATCAACAACTGCTGGCACACCAGTAAAATCTTGCATTAACACACGTGAGGGGCGAAATGCTATTTCGTGGTTTGAGCTTTTAGTTTCTAGCCATTTAGCTATTGCTTCAATATCAGCTTTTTTTACAGTATTATTATCTTCAAAGCGCAGGAGATTTTCAAGTACCACTTTCATTGAGTAGGGTAGTTTTGAAATTCCTGCTAATCCATTTTTTTCGGCTTCAATGAGCGAGAAATAGACATATTCTTTGCCATTTACATTTAGAATTTTGCGACATTTGAAACTATCAATGGATTGATTTTGCATGTTTTAGCACCTTAATTTTTGCAGAAGTGAATCATCTGCTTGCCTTATAGAGCAAACTTGATGAAAAAATCAAATATTGCTGTAATTTTCTAATCAAGAAATTGCTACTTGCCTCAAGAGGCAACTTGTTCTTTAAGTGTTTTATATTTAATTTAAGAGAAGTAACTTGCCAAACAAAGAAACATACTCGTCACAGCAAATAAATGTGAGCAAGCTAAGCCTTATTCGCTCTGAGCGCTTAATATTATCTGATGTTAATTTTAATATTAAATCGGGAAATGCTATATTTTTGCGTGGTGATAATGGAGTTGGCAAAACTTCGCTTTTAATGGCTATTGCTGGTTATTTACATATTGGTGCAGGTGAGATTGCTTGGGAGTTAGATAATGACAATGAAGAAGAAAATTCCTTAATCGATAATCTTCATTTTATTGCGCATCAAAACGCTATCAAGCCAACGCTTAGTCTTAAAGATAACCTTATGTTTTGGTGTAATCTTTATGGTGGTGAGCAGATGGCGGGGGTGTCGGGGACGGGAGCAGAGCGACCAACGGCGACAAGCATAAAAGATGCGCTAAAAATAGTTGGGCTTTCTCATGCTATTGATTTTGAAGCAGGATTATTATCGGCAGGGCAAAAAAAGCGATTAAGTTTGGCAAGGTTATTGGTGGCAAATAGAGCGCTTTGGTTGCTTGATGAGCCTACATCTTCGCTTGATAGGGAGGGTGATAAATTGGTTGCTAACCTGATTGATAATCATCTTGAAAGGGGGGGCATTGCCATTATTGCTACTCATTTAGATCTAAATATAAAAAATGCCAAAACCCTTATTTTGAAAAAAGCCAATCAATATGGAGAAATTGCATGAAGGCTTTTTTATCCATTCTTTTGCGTGATATAAAATTAGCTACCAGCTCATTTGGTGATATGCTTACTTTAGTACTATTCTTTATAATGATTGGGGTAATAGTTCCAATAGCTATTGGGCCTGATAAGGATCTATTAGCTCTCATTGCTCCCGGTGTGATATGGATTGCCGCCTTTTTATCTTCACTTTTAGCGCTTGATAAAATGTTTCGCCAAGATTTTGATGATGGCTCATTATTAGCCATGCGCCACGCAAGCATTTCATTTGAAGCGATAGTATTTGCAAAACTTATCGCCCATTGGCTAACCTCAATATTACCGCTAATTATCGCCACCCCAATGCTTGCTTTAATGCTTAATATGAATGCACAGATTTTAACATATACAATTATTTCTCTACTTGTTGGCACGCCAGCGCTTATTTCTTTTGGAGCGGTGGGGGCGGCAATTACTGTTTCGCTTAGGCGGGGCGGGCTTATTGCGCCAGTGCTTATTTTGCCGCTAACATTACCGATTTTAATTTTTGGTGTTTCAGCAATAAAGTTGGGAACAGGTGCAGGTACTCAAAGTGCTGCTTTGTTAATTTTAGGGGCAATATCTCTTGTAACAGTTGCATTTACTCCGTTTGCTAGTGCACTTGCACTTAAGCTAACACAGGAGTAAACATGAAAAAAACATTTCGAATGGAAAGATAAATGACACAAAATATTGATCCGCTTAAAAAAATGAATTGGTTTGATAGGATTGCCCACCCTGGGCAATTTCTTAAATGGTCACGTTATTTAATTTTGCCACTAGCTATATTAAGTGCTATTTTATTTGGGGTTGGCCTATGGTTTGCATTTTTTAATTCACCAGAAGATTATCAAATGGGCGATACGGTGCGCATAATGTATATTCATGTACCAAATGCGTGGCTAAGCCAGCTGGTTTACGTGATGATGGCAGTTTCTGCGATTGGCACTTTGGTTTGGCGACATCCACTAGCCGATGTGGCAATGAAAGCTGCCGCGCCGCTTGGTGCAGCTTTTACTACTATGGCATTATTTACTGGTGCTCTTTGGGGTCGTCCAACTTGGGGCACTTATTGGGAGTGGGATGGGCGCATGACAGCAACGCTTATATTGCTCTTAATGTATCTTGGAATAATTGCCCTTTGGCGCTCGTTTGATGATCAATTACGTGCTGCAAAACTTATCGCTATTATTGTTCTAGTTGGCACGATAAATATCCCGATAATTAAATTTTCAGTTGATTGGTGGAATACATTGCATCAGCCAAGCATTGTCAGTTCTGAAGGGCTTTCAATGCCAGCTTCGATTTATACTCCGCTGTTAATAATGATGCTTGCTTTTACAGTGCTTTTTGCTTTGTTACAAACTAACGCAATGCGCACCGAAATATTACGCCGTAAAGCTGATAGGCAATTACGTAAAAGCTTAAATAAAGAGAATGGATAGTAAAATGATAGATTTAGGACCACATGCCTCTTTTATTATAATTGCATATTTGGGAGTGGCTATTGTTACTTTAGCGCTAATTACTAGCAATATTGTTCAATATAAAAAACAAAAAAACCGTGTTAAGTCGTTTGAGGATAAGGGCTAAACAATGAAACGAATATTATTTTTTGCGACTCCACTAATATTGTTAATAGGCATGTTAATTTTATTTGCCACCAATATTGAGCGCAATAGCTCAATCATTCCTTCTGCTCTACTAAATAAACCAGTGCCAGAATTTACCCTGCCAGCGGTTAAAGACTTGGTGTTAGATGGCAAAGTGATTGAGGGCTTTGCAACTTCTGATATGTTTGGGCAAGTTTCTGTGGTAAATGTTTTTGCTTCTTGGTGCGCTCCATGTCGGCAAGAACATCCGTTTTTAATGGAATTGGCGGAAATGGATATTGCAAAAATCTATGGCATTAATCAAAAAGATGCGCCTGAAAATGCTAGAGCATTTTTAGAGGAATTGGGCAATCCTTACGCAAAAGTTGGTGCTGATAATGGGCGAGTTTCTATTGAATGGGGGATTTACGGTATTCCTGAAACTTTTGTTATTAATGCCAAAGGTATTATTACTTATAAACATGTTGGCCCTTTTACTCGTAAATCTTATGAAACCTCGCTTTTACCAGCGATTAGGGCGGCAATAGAAGATCAATAATATATTGACTTTATCTTTCTTTTGCCTCTATAAGCACTTAACTTTACTATAGGTGAAATATTTGAGCCACTAGCATATTCAAGAAATATGCAGTCCACATCCGTCAGCGCAGTGCGCCCACGGGTGGTTTTGTGCTTTGGATTTAACCGCTTTTAGTGATTTTTGGTAAAAGAAAGACCACCATGTTTGATAATTTAAGCGATCGATTAGGTAATATCTTCAAAACCCTTACCTCTCGTGGTGCGCTTAGCGAAGCTGACATTAAAACTGCTATGCGGGAAGTTCGCCGTGCTTTAATTGAAGCCGATGTTTCGCTTGAAGTTGTGCGTGCTTTCATTACGCAAGTAAGCGAAAGAGCGGTTGGCGCTGAAGTTACCAAATCTATTACGCCGGGTCAGCAAATCATTAAAATTGTGCATGATGAATTGGTGCAGGTGCTTGGTGAAGAAGCAGTACCTATTTCGCTTAAAGCAACACCACCTGTGGCAATTTTTATGGTTGGTTTGCAAGGTTCTGGTAAAACCACAACTACTGCCAAAATTGCCAAGAGATTTAAAGAACGTGAGAATAAAAAAATCTTGCTTGCCTCATTGGATACTCGTCGCCCTGCAGCGCAAGAACAATTAAAAATATTAGCTGAACAAGTTGGAGTTGATAGTTTAGAAATAATTGCCAATCAAGACCCGATTAAAATTGCTAAAAGAGCAATGAAAGAGGCTAAACTTGGCGGCTACGATATTTTGTTTTTGGATAGTGCTGGTCGTACTCATATTGATGAAGAACTTATGGCAGAGACCGCCAAAATCAAGGAAATTACTAATCCGCATGAAACTCTATTAGTTGTTGATGCGCTTACTGGGCAAGATGCAATAAATCTTGCTCGCTCATTTGATGAAAGAGTGGATATTACTGGTATTGTTCTCACTAGAATAGATGGTGATGGACGTGGTGGTGCAGCGCTTTCTATGCGGGCGGCAACTGGCAAGCCAATTAAACTTATGGGGGTTGGTGAAAAATTAGACGCGCTTGAAGATTTTCACCCCTCACGCATTGCCGATAGGATTTTAGGCAAGGGCGATATTGTTTCATTAGTTGAAAAAGCCTCACAAAATGTTTCCGTTCAAGACGCTGAAAAAATGGCGAAGAAGCTGAAAAAAGGTATTTTTGATCTTAATGATCTTAAAGGCCAGCTTGAGCAAATGAAAAAAATGGGCGGTATGGGCAAAATGCTTGGGCTAATGCCGGGCATGGGAAAAATGAAAAAAGCCATTAGTGGTGCGAATTTAGAGGATAAGATCTTTGATCGTCAGGTAGCGATTATTAACTCAATGACCAAAAAGGAGCGTGAGCTTCCAGCTCTATTAAATGCTTCTCGGCGCAAAAGAATTGCTAAAGGTTCTGGGACAGAAGTTTCTGAAATTAATAAATTAATGAAACAACACCGCCAAATGGCTGATATGATGAAAAAAATGTCCAAAGGTGGGGGCAAGGGCGGTGGCATGGGAGCGCTTAGTTCAATGTTTGGTGGCGGCATGCCAAAAGGAATGGGTGCGCCTGATATGGGCGCTATGCCTAATATGGACGCTACGCAACTTGAGCGTATGGCACGTGAGATGGGGCTAGATCCAAGCGCAGCAATGGGGGGAAGCGCCGCTATGGGGGAAAACGCCGCAATGGCAGAAGAGTTGCCGCAAGAAACTAAACAAATAGAACAACAAAAATCAATTTCACCGCCAACATTACCCGGTTTAGGCTCTGGCTCAAATAAGCCACGTTTTCCTAATTTACCCGGTCTTGGCGGCAGCAATCCATTTAACAAGAAATAACAATATTATTAAATCAACCCATTAAACCAAAGGAAAATATAATGGCACTTAAAATTCGTCTTGCTCGAGCAGGTTCAAAAAAACGCCCCTATTATCACATCGTAATAGCTGATGCTCGTGCGCCTCGTGATGGTCGCTTCATTGAGCGTATTGGCTCATATAGCCCACTATTAGCAAAAGATAGCGCTGATCGGGTGAAAGTTAATGTTGAACGTGCAAAATACTGGCTTTCAGTTGGCGCACAAGCAACCGATCGTGTGGCTCGTTTTCTTGATGCAGAAGGTTTGCTAAAACGTGAAGCACGTCAAAATCTTAAAAAGGGTGAACCCGGAGCTAAAGCAAAAGAGCGAGCAGAGGAAAAAGCACAAGCTGCAGCTGATGCAAAAGTTGCTGAAGAGGAAGCAAAAAATGCTCCTAAAGAAGAAGTGTCAGCAGAAGAAATACCTGCTGAGGAAGCACCTAAAGAAGAAGCTCCTGCAGCAGACGCAAAAGCTGAATAAATGTCTGAACTTGATAAAGGCTCAGAAGATAGTCTTATTGTCATGGGTCGCATTGGTGCGGCTCACGGCATTAAGGGCGCTCTAAAAGTTAAATCCTTTACTCAAAACCCGCTTTGTCTTGGCGATTATGGAGCGTTACAGGATAAAGAGGGCAGGCAATATAATATTAAAAATATTCGCGTGCAAAAAAACTCTACTATTGTTCATTTTAAGGAAATAACTAATCGTAATTTGGCTGAAACGCTAAATGGGGTTGAGTTGTTTATTGAGCGCTCAATTCTGCCTTCTGATTTGGAGATAGAAGAATTTTATATTTTTGATCTCATTGGTATGGACGTAATGAATGACAAAGGCGAATTAGCTGGCACTATATTAAATGTTGAAAATTTTGGCGCTGGTGATTTATTAGAAATTTCACCAGTAATGGAAAATGGTGGCTTTTCAGATAATACTTATTACCTTGCTTTTACTAAGCAAAATGTCCCTGAAATTGACCTTAAAAAGCACTTTGTTAAAATAACTCCACCGATTGAAATTGTGGTGCAAAAAGGAGAGATAAGGGAAGCAGAAAAAGGAGCAGAAAAAATAGAGGGACAAGATAATGAGCAAAGCTAAATTCCATGCTTCAATCATTAGTCTTTATCCTGAACTTTTCCCTGGAACGCTTGGTGCTTCGGTTATTGGGCGAGGGCTTAAAGAAAACCTATGGTCATTCGATACTATCAATTTAAGAGATTTTGGCACTGGCAAGCACAAGCAAGTTGATGATAGCCCAGCAGGCGGTGGCGCTGGTTTGGTTCTTAAAGCTGATGTGCTTGCAAAATCCATAGATTTTGCAACTCCTAAGGGGGATAATCGTAAGCGCTATTTGCTTAGCCCTCGTGGCAAGCCATTTACGCAGCAATTAGCTAAAAATTTGAGCCAAAGCGAGGGCGTTGTGCTAATTTGTGGGCGTTTTGAGGGCGTTGATCAACGGGTAATTGAGCAAAGAGATTTAGAGGAAATATCTATTGGTGATTATATTTTAGCTGGTGGTGAGGTCGGCGCTATGGTCATGCTTGAAGCTATTACTCGTTTTATTCCAAATGTGCTTGGCTCAAATGAAAGCATAATTGATGAGAGTTTTGAAAATGGTTTGCTTGAATATAATCAATATACTCGCCCTGTTGAATTTGAGGGGCAAGAAATTCCCAACATTCTAACTTCTGGCAATCATAAAAAAATAAAACAATGGCGAGATAAGCAAAGTGAAGCTCTAACTAAGTTACGCCGCCCTGATTTGATTAAAAAATGATGATTTAATATTTTGCTTGGAATTGAATAGCAAATTCAAACCTCCAATGATTCTTTTTTATAGACTTTTGCTATTTTCCCTTGTAAAGCCTTGCTTGACGAAGTTCCCGTCCAATTAAGACCGGATGAAAAGGAGTATTTATTTGCTCTGGTAAACATCCCTAAGAAAAGATAAATAACGGAAAAACATTATGAATATTATTGAACAGCTCAACAAAGAGCAAGCTGAGGCGTTGGCAGCAAAACGCGAAATTCCAGTATTTTCAGCCGGTGATACGGTTAAAGTTTGGGTTAAAGTGCGTGAAGGCACTCGTGAGCGTTTGCAGGCTTATGAAGGTGTGGTAATTGCCCGTCAGGGCGCTGGTCTTATGGAGAGTTTTACGGTTCGTAAAATTTCTTATGGCGAGGGTGTGGAGCGTCTGTTCCCAATTTACTCACCAAATATCGACAAAATTGAAATTCTAAAACGTGGCAAGGTTCGCCGTGCTAAGCTTTATTATCTTCGTGATCGTCGTGGTAAATCGGCTCGTATTTTTGAAGCAACAAATTCTCGTATTAAAAAGATACAAGATGGTGAGC
>JAKISM010000078.1 GCA_021648585.1 Devosiaceae bacterium
TTTTGCGGTTATTACTATTATGCTTATTGTTGATTTATTGTATCAAATAATTGATCCACGCCTTCGCTCAAGAGGCAAAATATGAGTGAGAAAAAGCCAATAGGATTAATTGAAAAAGCCTTTAGCCATTTGAGTTTTAGAATTGGTTTTTTTGGCACTATTATATTTTTTATGATTGCGCTTATTTCAATTTTTTGGACACCGTTTGATATTGCAAAACTTGATATTTCTAATCGCTTTGCCCCCATTAGTTTTAGCCATATTTTAGGCACTGATTTTTATGGGCGTGATATGCTCTCATTATTGATGTCAGGAGCGCTCACTAGCTTTATTGTAGCAATTATTGCGGTGCTTATAGGTCTGGTGATTGGCGTGCCGCTTGGTCTTATTGCCGCTTCTTATGGCGGTTGGCTTGATGCTATTTTAAGTCGCACCAATGATTTTTTGTTTGCCTTTCCAGCAATTATTTCGGCAATAATTATCACAACGATTTTTGGCCCTTCAGCAATTAACGCCATGATTGCTATTGGCATTTTTAATATTCCAGTTTTTGCACGAGTGGCACGAGGCGGCGCTTTAAGCATTAAAATGCTTGACTATATTGATGCGGCTAGGCTTAGCGGTATGGGAACATTAGAAATTGCTTTTAGACATATTTTTCCAAATATTGCCTCACTAATTATTGTGCAAGCCAGCGTTCAATTATCACTTGGAATTTTGGCAGAGGCTGGGCTTTCTTATATTGGGCTTGGTACACAGCCCCCACAAACTTCGCTTGGCCTAATGTTGCAAGAAGCGCAATCATTTTTCTTAATATATCCAATGTTAGCAATTCTTCCCGGCCTGACAATTATGTTTATTGTAATTTGTATAAACCTATTGGGCGATGGTTTAAGAGATGCTCTAGATCCAAAATTGGCACGGGAGGAAACGCTCGATGCTGCAGGATAAAAAAAAAATTCAAAACATTGTTGAAATAAAAGAATTATTCATCAGCTTTAATGTGCGCCCTGCAGTTGATAATGTAAGTTTTTTTATTAAAAAAGGCGAGCGTTTTGGACTAATAGGTGAAAGCGGTTCAGGCAAATCACTTACCGCCTTAGCCATTGCTGGGCTTTTGCCACTAGCGGCTAAAATGGACGGGGAAATATTATTTAATAATGAGCCATTGCCCAAAAATGAAAAAGCCATGGCAGATTTAAGAGGAAATCAAATTGGCATGATATTTCAAGAGCCAATGAGCGCCTTAAATCCGCTAATGAAAGTTGGCAATCAAATTTCTGAGGCCATTGCATTACATTTCCCAAAAGCTGAAATAAAGCCACGCATTAAACAGCTTTTAAGCGAGGTTGAGTTAGAACAAAAACATCAATTCCGCTATCCGCATCAATTATCAGGTGGGCAACGCCAACGCATAATGATTGCTATGGCGCTCGCCGCAAAGCCAAGCCTGCTTATCTGTGATGAGCCAACTTCGGCATTAGATTTAATAACCCAAAGCACAATTCTTAAATTGCTTGATAGGATTTGCGAACAAAGAAATATGGCGCTTTTATTCATTTCGCATGATTTAGGTGCGGTTGCTGCGCTTTGCCAAAGGGTTTGCGTGCTTAAAGCTGGCGCGATAGTAGAAACAGCCAACATAAAAGATATTTTTAGCAAGCCAAAAAATCCCTATACTAAAAAATTAGTCAATGCAGCAAAAATTAAAATAGCACCTCTAAGCGAGATATCTACTCAGATAGATTTATTCAATGCAAAAAATATTACTAAAAAATTCAAACAAGGAAATTGGCTAAGTTTTCCAAAACCAGCGCCGTTTATTGCCGTAAATAATGTCTCATTTTCTATTAAATCAAGCCAATCATTAGCCCTTGTTGGCCCTTCTGGTTGTGGCAAATCAACATTAGCCAGAATGATTGCAGGACTTGATATAGTAAGCGAGGGTAGTTTTGAACTTGAAGGTCAAATTTATGGACAGCAAAAACATCTAAGTAGAAACATAAGGCGTGAAATTTCGCTAGTTTTTCAAGACCCATTTGCAAGTTTTAATCCACGTCTAAAAGTTGGCGCATCACTAAAAGAGCCTTTAAGACTAATAGAAAACATTAGCCCCATTGAAAAAAATGCCAGAATTGTTCGGTCTGTTGAAGCGGTTGGATTAGAGAAAAATATGCTTTCTCGCTATCCACATGAATTTTCGGGCGGGCAACGCCAGCGCTTAGCAATAGCCAGAGCTTTAGTTACTCGTCCACGCCTTGTGGTGCTTGATGAGCCTGTTTCAGCGCTTGATGTTTCGGTGAGAGGTGAGGTTTTGGCGCTACTTAATCATTTACGTAGTGAATTTGGCCTGTCATTTTTGCTGATAAGCCATGATTTAGATATGGTTCATGCGGTTGCGGATAGTATAATGGTAATGCATGAGGGAAAAATTGTTGAACATGCAGATCCAAAAACTTTGTTTGAAAACCCAAAACATGAAATAACCAAACAACTTTTGGCTGCAAGATTAAAATTATAGATTTAAGATTATTGCTTGACCAAACATTATAGTGAAACTAGTTTTTAAGAAAAAATAATAGGCAAATACATATGAGTGAAAATCCTGCACTAGATCCCAAAAAATCTTTTCAAGGCCTTATTCTTACATTGCAAAATTTTTGGGCGGCTAAGGGTTGCACTATTTTACAACCCTATGATTTAGAAATGGGGGCAGGAACTTTTCACCCTGCCACAACTTTAAGATCATTAGGGCCAAAGCCTTTTAATGCCGCCTATGTGCAACCATGCCGCAGACCAACAGATGGGCGCTATGGAGAAAACCCAAATCGCTTGCAACATTATTATCAATTTCAAGTAATATTAAAGCCCTCACCTAGCGATATTCAGGAGCTTTATTTGCAGTCTCTTTATGCAATAGGAATTGATAATAAATTACATGATTTGCGCTTTGTTGAAGATGATTGGGAAAGCCCAACACTTGGCGCTTGGGGTTTAGGCTGGGAAGTTTGGTGCGATGGTATGGAAGTTAGCCAATTCACATATTTTCAACAAGTAGCAGGCGTTGAATGTAATCCTGTTGCAGGTGAATTAACTTACGGTTTAGAGCGCCTAGCAATGTATGTGCAGGGCGTAAAAAATGTTTATGATCTAAATTTTAATGGCCTAGAGGGCGATAAAAAAGTTAGTTATGGTGATGTGTTTTTGCAAAATGAGCAAGAATTTTCAAAATATAATTTTGAAGCCGCTAATACAAAAATGCTTTTTGCTCATTTTGCAGATGCCGAGCAAGAATGTAATGACTTATTAAAAATTGGCGATGAGGGTGAAAAGCACACATTAGCCGTGCCAGCTTACGAGCAAGCAATAAAAGCATCACATATTTTTAATCTACTTGATGCCCGTGGAGTAATTTCTGTTACGGAGCGCCAAAGCTATATTCTTAAAATTCGTGATTTAACTAAAGCTTGTGGCCAAGCGTGGCTAAAAACAAAAAATGGTGGCGCATAATTTTAGTCCAATTTTTTAATCAAAGTCTGATCTAGCTTTTAGCGCCTGAGTAAGCGTTCCCTCATCAAGATAATCAAGCTCGCCACCAACGGGCACTCCGTGCGCAAGGCGAGTGATTTTAATATCAATGCCACTTAATTTATCAGCGATATAATGAGCGGTAGTTTGCCCTTCAATAGTGGCATTAACGGCTAAAACAATTTCATCAAAATCATCTGCCCGATTTATTAAATTATCAATAAAAAGATCGTCAGGGCCAATGCCATCAAGTGGCGATAATACGCCGCCAAGCACATGATAAAGCACGTGGCCAATGCCCGCTCTTTCAAGCGCCCAAAGATCCCCAACATCTTCAACAACAATTAAAACCTTACTTATCTTTTTGCGCTGATTAGTACAAATTGAGCATGGCGAGCAACTATCAATATTATTGCAAATTGGGCAGATAGTTACTTTTTCTAAAGCCCTCTCAAGCGCCGAACTTAAGGGCTGCATAAGGCTTTGCTTTTTTTTAATTAAATGCAAAACCGCACGACGAGCAGAGCGAGGGCCAAGACCGGGCAAACGAGATAATAGTTGAATTAGTTGCTCAATTTCTGAGCCGGAAATATTTTGCTCCATAAAGAAATATTCTTTTTATAAATATAATTAAAACGGTAATTTCATACCCGGTGGCAAAGAAAGCCCTGAAGTTATATCAGACATTTTTTCTTTTGATGTTGCCTCTAGTTTTTTCCTAGCATCTAAATGAGCCGCCAAAATTAAGTCTTCAATAATTTCAACATCACCATCTTTAATAAGACCGTCATCAATCTTAATCGACTTCATATCCCCCTTGCCATTCATGGTAATTTCAACCATATCACCGCCTGCATTACCAACTATTTCAGCATTGGCTAATGCTTCTTGCATCTGCTCCATCTTCTCTTGCATTTCTTTAGCTTTTTTCATCATGTCCATCATGTCACGCATAATTTATCCTTCTTGTTTATCGGTATCTTTAGTTTTTACTTTTACCACACGAGTGTCTGGAAAGGTCTTAATAATTGCTTGTACCAATTCATCTTCATGCGCAATATCTAGCTGGCGCTGTTCTTCTGTTTTTTGCGCTTCTCTAATTGTTGGCACATTTGATTTATTATTAGAAACAGTGATTAGCCATGCTCTATTAGTCCATTTTTTTAGTCGCTCACTAAGGCTTGCAATAATTGATGGGTTAGCCCCTGTTATTAATTCAACTTCAATGCGCCCAATTTCAAAACTAATGGGGCGCAGATCATTTTCTAGGGCATGTTTAATTACTAAATCACGATTTTGCCCAGCAAGTGCCACTAATTGCGCATAGTTTTTTGGGTTTGGACTAGTGGTAATTTCAGGTTCACTAGCAGATATTTGTGGTTTTTGCATTGCGCTTATTGCGCTTGAGGAGCTTATTACTGAGCGAATATTTGTATTTTCACTAGTCATATTTTTAGAAATGCTTGCATTGTTTGGGTTTTGTTGCTCGCTTGTTTGTTTTTCAATTCTTTTAATAAGTTCGTTAGGCGAGGGCAAATCAGCAACATAACAAAGCCTAATAAGCACCATTTCAACGGCTTGAATTTGATCATTAGCCTTTGTTACTTCCTCAAGCCCGCTTGTTAGAATTTGCCATGTTCTAGTTAATGTTGCCATAGAAAGATTATTTGCCATTTCAGGGATACGTTTGCTCTCATCAGGAGTTAGCGAAATATCTTTGTTTGCTGTTGGCACTATTTTCATTCGGGTTGTTAAATGGCTAAGATTTGCAAGATCTTGAATAATGATTTTAGCATCACAACCAGTATTATATTGCTCACGAGTAAGTTCAAGCGCTTGGCTCATTTCACCCCGCATTAGCATTTCAAACAAATCAATCATTTTTGATTTATCAGCTAATCCAAGCATTTCTTTAATATTGTTTGCTTTTATTTTACCCTCACCATGCGCAATCCCCTGATCAAGTAAAGATAGGCAATCTCGCACCGAACCCTCTCCTGCACGAACAATCATATGCAATGCTTCTTGCTCAACTTCTATTTGCTCTTTTTGTAAAATTTCATTTAGATATTTTGTCATTGTTTCAGGCAATATTCGGCGTAAATCAAAACGCTGACAACGTGAGAGAATAGTAATTGGTACTTTACGAATTTCAGTTGTTGCAAAAATAAATTTCACGTGTGCTGGCGGCTCTTCAAGGGTTTTTAATAAGCCATTAAAAGCGGCAGTTGAAAGCATGTGAACTTCGTCAATAATATAAACTTTATAGGGCGCTGAGGCTGGGCTGTAATTAATCGAATCAATTATTTCACGAATATTATCAATGCCCGTATTTGATGCCGCATCCATTTCAATAACATCAACATGACGACCTTCAATAATTTCCTGACAATGCACACCCTTATTGCTTAAATCTAAAGTTGGGTGCGCACCATTTTTATCTTCAAAATTAAATGCCCGTGCTAAAATACGTGCGGTTGTGGTTTTGCCAACTCCTCGCACTCCAGTTAAAATATAGGCATGGTGAATTCTATTGCTTTTGAACGCATTAGCAAAAGTCGTAACCATCGCCTCTTGCCCAATAAGAGAGCTAAAATCAGCTGGGCGATATTTGCGTGCTAATACAATATATGAATTTAAAGAATCAGAACTTTTCATAATACTCTTATAGCGGAAAATAAAGGAGACTGACAACGACCCATATAAAAACTCGTTGGGGCTGCTTCCTTCCGGATCTGACCCGATTGGCGAGGAATATGTCCGCCGCCAGCCTCCCAAAGCCTATTTGGGCTATTTAGCAATTAAATGCAAGGTTAAATATGATGCTAATGTTATGAAAAATTCAAAAAACTGTTGTATTAAGCAATAAAGCAAGGCAAATTCAAAAAATAAACTCAAACCCATATAAAGAGAAAATTATGTCATCAACAAATCTTGAAAATATCATTGAAGCAGCGTTTGAAAGCCAGCAAAATATTGATTTTAACACTAAAGGCGAAATCCGTGATGCAGTGAACGAAGCGCTTGACCTGCTTGATAATGGTAAAGAGCGTGTGGCGCAAAAAGAGAAAAACGGTAATTGGGTGGTCAATCAATGGCTTAAAAAAGCAGTGCTGCTTTCGTTTAAGCTAAATGATATGCAAATTATTGAGGGCGGAAATGGTGGAGCGAAATGGTGGGATAAAGTACCATCAAAATTTTCTGGGTGGAGTGAAAATAAGTTTCGCGCCGCAGGCTTTCGTGCCGTTCCAGGCTCAATAGTTCGCCGCTCTGCCTTTATTGGCAAGGGCGTGGTTTTAATGCCATCTTTTGTAAATCTTGGAGCATATGTTGATGAAGGCACAATGGTTGATACTTGGGCATCGGTTGGCTCTTGTGCGCAAATTGGCAAAAATGTGCATATTTCAGGTGGTGCAGGAATTGGCGGTGTGCTTGAGCCACTTCAAGCTGACCCTGTAATAATTGAAGATAATTGCTTTATTGGCGCTCGCTCAGAAATTGTTGAAGGTGTAAAAATTGGCACTGGCTCGGTTATTTCTATGGGGGTGTTTATTGGGCAATCAACTAAAATTATAAATCGCTCAACTGGTGAAATTCATATGGGCGAAGTTCCGCCCTTCTCAGTTGTGGTTTCTGGCTCGCTTCCTGCTAAAAACCCACTGCCAAATGGCTCGCCAGCCCCAAGCCTATATTGTGCGGTAATTGTTAAAACGGTAGATGAGCAAACCCGCTCTAAAACTTCAATTAATGATTTATTGCGAGATTAAATAATGTCGCATTCTAGTACTAAAAATCAACAAATAGACGCAACGGCCTTGTTGAGCGATCTGATTAAATGCCCCTCCGTTACGCCAAATAATGCTGGGGTGCTGGAAGTTGTTGAGGCATTTCTTAAGCCGCTTGGTTTTGAGGTTTTTCGCTTAAAATTTTCAGGTGATGGATCATACCCAGTTGATAACCTATTTGCTATTCGTAAAGGCAAAAACTTAAACAATAATAGCAAACATTTATTATTTGGCGGGCACACAGATGTTGTGCCAATAGGTGATGAAAGACATTGGACGCACCCGCCGTTTTCTGCCCATATTGAAAATGGTGAATTATGGGGGCGTGGGGCGGTTGATATGAAGTCTGGCGTTGCCGCATTTTGTGTTGCAATAAAATTAGCGATAGAAAATGGCTCGGCAGAAAATGGCACAATTTCACTAGCCATTACCAATGATGAAGAGGCCGATGCAATAAATGGTACTGAGAAAATTCTTAAGTGGGCGAGCGAGAAGGGGCATAAGTTTGATTTTTCAATAGTTGGCGAGCCAAGTTCAGCTAAAAAACTTGGTGATAAAATTAAAATTGGACGGCGCGGCTCATTTGATGGTCATATCGTGGTTAGAGGCAAACAGGGACATATTGCTTATCCTGAAAAATGTATAAACCCTATTCCAGTTTTAGCTGAAATTGCGCTAGCTATAAGCAATGAACCGCTTGATGAGGGTAATGAGCATTTTCAAGCTTCAAATCTTGAAATTAGCACATTTGATGTTGGCAATAGAGCAACAAATGTAATTCCTGCGGAAGCCTCTTTGCGCTTTAATGTGCGCCATAATGATATTTGGACTAGAAAAAAACTGCTTTATTGGGTTCAGGCACATATTGATAAGATAGATAATAGGGGTACAGAAATCCTGTTTGAAAGCCCAACTCGTGGCGCTAATTGCTTTATTTTTCCAGCAGGTGATGCTGTGGCACTGCTTGATAAAATTATTGAACAACGCACAGGAAATAAGCCGCAACATTCAACAACGGGGGGCACATCAGATGCTCGCTTCATTGCCAAATTATGCCCTGTTGTAGAATGTGGACTTGTTGGCAATCATATGCACGCAGTTGATGAAAGAGTGCCGATTAGCGAAATTGAAGGTCTAACAGAAATCTACACAAGCTTTATAAAAAGATATTTTGCTAATTAGCGTCTGGAATTTTATCCCAATTATTTTGCTGTGTTAATAGGGCACGAATATAGGCCATATTAGATTTCACTTGCTCGGGGGGTAAAAGTTGCGAGTAAATGGCTCTTGCCTTATCAAATTTACCCTGCAATCCATATATTAGCGCTAGATTTTGCCTGATTTGCGAACTTGCTCTAGGCATAGAAACCGCACGCAATAAATGCTGCTCAGCTCGTGCTAATTCGTTGGTCATTGCATAAGAAAGCCCAAGATTTGCTTCAAGCGAGGCCTGATTTGGCGAAACGGCTAATGCTTGCCTATATAGCTGGCGGGCGGCTTGGTTTTGTCCCATCTGATCAAGAATAGCACCCTTTACTAACAGGGCATTCCAATTTGGCCTATCTGGCATAATTGTTTGATCAATAATGTTTAAAGCTTGAGAAAACTTACCATCTGCTGCCAATGCTTTTGCATAAGAGACTTTTATATCCATATCTTTTGGATAGGAGGATAGAGCCTGCTGCAAAACTGCGACCGATTGACCAGATTGCCCTGCCGCACGTAGAGCTGCTGCAAAATGAATAATGGTGGTTTTATCACGTGGGTTAGCTTTATATCTTGCAGAAAGTTGCGATAATGTAGCTTGAGTTTGAGTGACACTCATTCCTGAATAATCAGGGGATTGCATGGTGGTGCGATTTGATGCGCAAGAGCTTAAAATAACTACCGAAGCACCAGCTAATAAGAATGTGCGAAATATCCTTTTTATACCGCTTTGTTTATTAAACAATTTACTTTGCTCCATCTATCATTGCAAAATGCAATTATCATTTGTAAAATAAATAAATCATTAACCCTAACGATGGGTTAAAATTATCCATTGATTTAGTTTTGGCACCAGAAAATACACCAAGAAATACACGAGGAAATATTTGTGAAAAAGAAATCTGAAAATCTGAAAATATTCTGTCTAGGTGACAAAAATAATAATTGGGGCAAATATTTAAAAAATAAGCAAATAGATTATCTAAAAACCATTGGCTTTTCTGGCGCAAAGGGTGAGCTAGTGCCGCTTAGTGATGGAAAGGGTGATTTTTATGCCTATGCTTTTGGAATGGGTCATAAAGAAAATAATTCTCCCTTAATTATAGGACTGGCTAGTGCCAAATTAAATAGTGGTAAATATCAGCTAAAAGGAACGATTGAAAACCCAGCTTTGGCCTCACTTGGCTTTGAACTTGGCGCTTATGTTTTTGATGAATATAAAAAATCAAGTAAAAATATTGAGTTAGATTATTCAAAAGAGGTTGATGTTAATGAGGTAAAGCGTCTAGCAAAGGCTGCCTTTATTGCACGAGATTTAATAAATGCGCCGCCAAATATCTTAGGGCCAAACGGTTTTGACGAAGAAGTACAAAAATTTGCCAAGCAAAATAAAATGCAAATTAAAGTGATTATTGGCGATGAATTATTAAAACAAAACTTCCCAATGATACACGCTGTTGGCAGAGCCAGCTCACAAGCACCACGCTTACTTGATTTAAGATGGGGTAAAAATAGCGACCCAAAAGTAACTC
The DNA here is from genome assembly GCA_021648585.1 of Devosiaceae bacterium. Lineage (GTDB taxonomy): Bacteria > Pseudomonadota > Alphaproteobacteria > Rhizobiales > Devosiaceae > S141-66. The sequence continues at coordinate 10,052 of JAKISM010000078.1, forward strand.
TGGTTGGCAAGGGCGTTACATTTGATTCGGGCGGGTTAGATATAAAACATGCTTCTGGCATGATGTTAATGAAAAAAGATATGGGCGGAGCGGCAAATGTGCTTGGCTTGGCGCACGCTATAATTGATGCCAAACTCAAGGTAAATTTACGTGTATTATTACCCATTGTTGAAAATGCAATTTCTAGCAATGCATTTCGACCGGGAGATATTTTACCATCACGTTTGGGGTTAAATGTTGAAATTGGTAATACGGATGCAGAGGGTCGTTTAATTTTGGCAGATGCTTTGGCGCTAGCTGATGAAGAAAGCCCTGAGATAATTATTGATATGGCAACGCTTACTGGGGCGGCTCGCATTGCGCTTGGCCCTGATTTACCGCCCCTATATTGTGACGATGATAAATTGGTGCAAGAAATGCTCAAAGCAGGTAAGTATTGGGGTGATGAGCTTTGGCATATGCCGCTTTATCAGCCCTAGGATGAAACATTAAATTCTAAAATTGCCGACATAAATCACATCA
>JAKISM010000079.1 GCA_021648585.1 Devosiaceae bacterium
TTACAGCTAACATCGGATATTCGCTTGCGCTTTGCAGGTCAAATATCAGGCGTTGAGGGCTATGTTGAAAGCGCTGCCATGGGGCTGGTTACAGGGCGTTTAGCAGCTGCTGATTATTTAGGCATGACCATTTCTACACCACCAAAAACTAGCGCCATGGGATCGCTGGTCAATCATATTACTGGTGGTCATTTAGTAGACGAAAGCAATGGCGGGGGTGTCCCCGTGTCAAGCACGGGGCAGGCTCTGGTCGGGAGCATGGCGGGGGTGCCGGGGCCGGGAGCAAAGCGACCAACGGCGGCAGGGGAAAATGAGACCAACGGCGACAAGAATAAAAGAGATGGCGCAATATTTACCATTGAGTTAAATAAAGCTAAAACAAGCACATCTCTACAATGAGCAAAACATAGAAGATAAAATGAATATTGAAGTTCTATTTGTTGATGACGAAGAAGATTTGCGCCGTGCAGTTGGGCAGATGCTTGATCTTGCAGGGCTAAAATCTAGAATTCTTAGCTCAGCAAATACCGCCCTTGCTTTAATTTCGCACGACTTTGCTGGCATAATCGTTAGCGATATTCGTATGGAACAATTAAACGGCATGGAGCTATTAAAGCAGGTTGTTAAAATTGATAAGGAATTACCAGTTTTACTTGTTACGGGTCATGGTGATGTAAATCTTGCTGTTAATGCTATGCGTGATGGAGCTTATGATTTTATTGAAAAACCTTTTTCCCAAGAGCGATTTCTTGATGCTATAAATCGAGCCATCGAAAAACGCCGCCTTACTCTTGAAAATAGGCAATTACGCAATTCTATTAATATTAAAAATGACGATCTTGATAATTTGATAATCGGCAATAGCGCCACTATGCAAACAATTAAAAACCAAATTAGAACTATTGCACAATCATCAAGTGACATTTTGATAATTGGTGACACGGGAACAGGAAAAGAATTAAGCGCCAGAGCCATTCATTCCCTTTCACCTAATAAAGCTAGCCCTTTCATCGCTATAAATTGCGCAGCACTTCCCCATGATATGATTGAAAGAGAATTATTTGGCTATGAGGCAGGTGCTTTTTCTGGAGCTAGCAGAGCAAGATTTGGCAAGTTTGAACATGGGCGCAATGGCACGATTTTCTTAGATGAAATCATCTCTTTACCGCAAAATGTTCAAGCAAAGCTTTTACGGGTGATTGAAGAAAATTCAATTACTCGCTTAGGATCGAACGAAGCCATCGCTCTTAATGCCCGCTTTATTGCCTCTTCAAGCATTGATCTTGAGCAAGCAGCAAATGAGGGCAATTTTAGAAAAGACCTACTTTATCGTCTAAATGTTATTACCTTAAAAATGCCTACCCTAAAACAGCGCCAAGAAGATATTGTTGGGCTTTTCATTTACTTAACAAAACAAGCTGCAATTAGATTGCACCAAGAACCACCAAGCATTTCTGATAATCTGATTTCCTCGCTAAACCACAAAGAATGGCCCGGTAATGTTAGAGAATTGCAAAATTTTGCTGAGCGTTATGTTATGGGTATTGAGAATGATATTTCTGAGCAAGAAACAATAAAACATGGTGTTCTATCTAAAAGAATTGCCGCCGTTGAGCGCCAAATAATCGCCAATGAATTAGTGGCACAATCTGGCAGGCTCAAAGCAACTTATGAGGCTTTAGGAATTTCAAGAAAATCACTTTATGAGAAAATGCAAAAACATAATCTCTCAAGTAAAGACTTTAAGAAGAAGATCTAAGTGCAACCTCGCCCCTTTATTTATAACCCGCCAAAAACAGAATTAAATATCATTTATAAAGATGGTGATATTTTAGTTTTAGACAAACCCTCAGGCCTGTTAAGCGTTGCAGGCAACCAACCTCACCTAGCTGATTGCCTTGAAAGTCGAGCAAAAGCAAAATTTCCAAATGCGCTTATTGTCCATCGTTTAGACAAAGATACATCTGGCATAATTATTTTGGCACTTAACAAAAAGTCACACGCAAATATCGGACTACAATTTGAAAAACGAAAAATAGAAAAACAATATATTGCTAATGTTTGGGGTGAAATGAAGCACGATAGCGGGCAAATTGATGCGCCATTAATCACTGATTGGATTAATCGACCCAAACAAAAAATTGACTTTGAAAAAGGCAAAAGCGCTGTAACTAATTGGCAGGTAATTAAACGCAATAATAATTTCACAACTACTCAATTATCGCCAATTACAGGAAGATCGCATCAGTTGCGAGTTCATATGCTCTCATTAGGGCACCCAATTTTAGGCGATAATCTTTATGCACATGATGAAGCATTAAAAGCTGCTAAGCGCCTAGAATTGCACGCGACTTATCTTAAGCTCACCCACCCAACAAGCGGCAAATATATTAGTTTTACATCAAAACCTTCATTTTGATTTTGATTGAAAGACATTCAATATTTATATTACATCAATAAACATATCAAAGATTACCCTAACCTTATCAAGTTTTTGAGACAGAGCTCTTTACTGAACATTGATGGAAGCCTATCGTGCATGATGTTAAGTTCAAGGGGAATAAAATATGAGTAATCCAATAATTGCAGGAAACAAGCCAATTAAGGAAAAACTATCAAAAGATCAGGAATATTACTTCTGTACTTGTGGTAAATCTAAAAGCCAGCCATTTTGTGATGGCTCGCACGTCGGAACATCTTTTACTCCCAAAGTGATTGTTCCTGATGAAGACGAAGAAGTTTATTTATGTGCGTGTAAACATACTGGAAACTCTCCTTATTGTGATGGTACACATGCAAAATTCAGTGCGGATGAAGTCGGTAAAGAAGGGCCAGGACTAACAGCAAAATCCACTGAATTGCCTATAGCCACAGCGACACCCGAAGAGCCGACTGTAGAATTTATACACCAGCTTGCTAAAGAGGGATTATCCAAGATTGGTCATCATGGTCAAATGGTCTCCATGGGTGTTCCTAGGCATGAATTGCCGCACTGGGACGATTTGCAAATAATGGTAGCTCAAATGGCAAGCAAACCATTAATGGAGGACGTAAATGTTGGTACAGAACTGATCATCGGCCCAGAAACTAAGAGGCCTTTAATTCTTAAAATTCCTTTATTTGTTTCTGACATGAGCTTTGGCGCATTGTCCGAGGAGGCAAAAATAGCTTTAGCCAAAGGTGCAGAAATGGCGGGTACGGGCATCTGCTCGGGTGAAGGAGGAATGTTACCAGAAGAGCAAGAAGCCAATACTCGATATTTTTATGAATATGCCAGCGCAGGGTTTGGGTATAAAGAGGAGCAATTAAGCAAAGTTCAGGCCTTCCATTTTAAAGGTGGACAAGGCGCAAAAACAGGTACTGGAGGCCACCTTCCAGGAAGCAAAAATAAAGGCAAAGTATCAGAGGTAAGGGGCATACCTGAAGGGCAACCCGCAATATCACCACCAACCTTTAAGCATATGTCCTCACCAAATGAATTTAAGCACTTTGCAGATCGCGTAAGAGAAATCACAGGCGGTATACCCATAGGTTTCAAGCTAAGTGCAAACCACATCGAAAGAGATATTCAATTTGCACTGGATGCTAGTGCAGATTACATTATACTAGATGGCCGTGGTGGCGGGACAGGCGCAGCACCTGAAATGTTTCGAAATCATATTAGTGTTCCGACCATACCAGCACTTGCCCGAGCCCGCAATTATCTTGATAAACAAGGCGCTAGTGGACGTGTGACACTTATCATTACTGGTGGTTTGCGTGTGCCTATTGACTTTGTCAAGGCGTTGGCTCTTGGTGCTGACGGCATAGCTCTTTCAAATAGCGCTATGCAGGCAATTGGTTGTGTCGCAGCCAGAATGTGCAACACAAATAATTGCCCAGTTGGGATAGCTACACAAAAAGAAGATTTACGTAAGAAATTGAATATCGGCAAATCATCCAAGCAGTTACATAGTTTTTTTGAGGCATCTATAGAGCTAATGAGAGTAATGTCTCGCGCCTGTGGCCATAATGATTTAAGCAAATTTAATAGTAATGACTTAGCCACGTGGCATCGTGAGATGGCATTGCTTTCAGGTGTGAAATATTCAGGATTTATGGATATATCAGGTAGTGGGGATTAAAATTAATTTTCTACAAAATTACATCATTTGAAATCCTCAACTTTCATTTTATAAGAAACTTAGCTATAATAAAATAACTTGGCCTTTGGGAGGAGATCAAATTGGCATCTATGCGTAGCCATACATCATATATCGAATCTGCTTTATCCAACTCAAAAGCAGCGATTGATCCTATCGTTGCCTCTTGGCAGCGCTCAAAATTATTGCATAATCTTAACCCCGAACAATATCGCACTCCTGAAAGACTATCAAATTATGAATTTAACCAAGCAAGAGAAAAAATTGGCGCACTAATTCATATTGCCAACCCTAAACTTGATAGGCTTTATCTTGCGCTAGCATCAGTTGGTTGTTGTGTATTATTATCTGATGCAAAGGGCGTTCCTGTTGCTCGGCGTGGGGCAGAGCCTGATGATAAAACCTTTAATGAATTTGGCTTGTGGACTGGCGCATTGTGGAGCGAAGATAGCGAAGGGACTAACGGTATTGGCACATGTATTGTTGAAGAGCGGGCTTTAACAATACATAAGGGACAACATTTCCATTCAAAAAACACCGAGTTTTCTTGTTCGGCTGCGCCAATTTTTGATCATGATGGCAAACTTATTGGCGCTTTAGATGTATCATCTTACAAAACAGATTTAACTTCTGATTTTTCTAAACTAATTGAATATAGCGTTATTGGAGCGGCACGGCGCATTGAAGCTGAAAATTTTTGCCGCCATTTTGCTAGCTCGAAAATAATTTTGCCAGATATTAATCTAAATGAAAATTCATTAGACAATAAATATCAAGGCGCATCTTTATTAGCCATTGATGGCGATGATATGGTTATTGGAGCAACAAGAAAAGCTCGTCATATATACGGATTAGGCCAAGATGGACTAAAAACAGCTATTCCACTTTCTTCACTAAATGGACAAGATATTGACGAAGCAAGCCAATATATCAAATCAGGACAAAGAGCAATAAAACAAGCCCTCGCCCGCTCAAAAGGCAACATATCCCAAGCCGCAATTTCTATGGGCATAAGCCGAGCCACCCTGCATAGGAAGATTAAGCGCTTTAAGTTGGATGGGTGATTGGGGTAAAACGGTTACATTACCTTTATCAACAATTTTTATCCACAGTTTTCATAAATAGTAGATAATCAAGATACTATATATTATTATAATATAGAAACATGCTTTAAGGAATTATAAATGCAAAAAGTATCTGTCGATATTAAGAACTGCTACGGAATCCGCTCTTTAGAGGCTACGTTCGATTTTTCAAAAAAAAAGGCCAACATCGTTTATGCCCCAAATGGCATGATAAAAACTTCTTTTGCGCGAACTTTCAAGGATTTCAGCAACGGAATAAAAAGTGTCGACCGTATTTATCCTGACCGAGAACCCACTCAAGATATTGTAGATGAAAATGGAGACACAGTTGTTGCTGAAGAGGTCTTCGTAATTGAACCGTATATTTCAGATTATGAATCGACAAGAATTTCGTCACTGTTGGTAAATAAGAATTTGAAAAAGGAATACGATCAAATTCTAAAAAACCTCGACTCAAAACAGAAAGATTTGGTCAAGCTTCTTCGAGAGGCTTCAGGTTTGAAAACGGGTATTGAAACCGCTATTTCAATGGTTTTAACAAAGGAGCCTGACAACTTTCTCCGAGCTCTTGAGCGGGTTCGCACCGAAGTGAACGAAGAGAACGAAAGCCGTTTGGCTGAAGTACCATATTCCGCGATATTTAACGATAAGGTTGAAAAATTTCTTTTAACAAAAGACTTCAAAGATAAACTGCAAGATTACACAAATAACTATGATGAGCTGCTTAGTAATTCGGCTTTCTTTCGTAAGGGCATTTTCAATCATTACCAAGCTGGTGAGATTGCAAAACAACTTAAGAATCACGGATTCTTCAAAGCCGACCACACAGTGTATTTGAATACTGAGACAGAGAAGAAGGAAATTACTTCTGAGGAGCAACTTGAGGCTGTTATCAACGAAGAAATGCAGTCCATATTATCTGACCCAAAACTGCGAAAATCATTCGATGAAATTGACGGAAAGCTAAAGGCCAATGTAGACCTACGGGCTTTTCGAGAGTTTATGCTTGAAAATATGAGTATAATCCCCGAGCTGACTAACCCTGAGTTATTCAAGGAAAAGCTTTGGAAGGCCTATCTTGTTAAGCATCGTGACGTTTTTTCAATTCTCATGGATGAATTCGATACCAGTAAAAAACGCCTTCAAGACATTACAAATTCAGCGGAACAACAAGCTACAAAATGGCAGGAAGTTATCAATATTTTCAACCGTCGTTTCTCGGTTCCTTTCAAGGTAAGTATTGAAAATAAACAAGACGTAATTTTGAAAAGAAACACTCCAAACCTTGTGTTTCAGTTTGAAGACGAAGAAGGCGCTCCTGGGCCTGTCGAGCGCGACCAGCTAATTAATATTTTGAGCAATGGTGAGCGTCGAGCGCTCTATATTCTCAACATAATTTTCGAGGTCGAAGCCCGTAAGGAAGCAAATATACCAACGCTTTTCGTCGTCGATGATATAGCGGATTCTTTCGATTATAAGAACAAGTATGCTATCGTAGAATACCTTCACGACATTCTTCATGAGGGCGATTTCAGGCAAATAATTCTGACACACAACTATGATTTCTATCGGACAATTTGGAAGCGCCTAGATTTAAGTGGGGCCAATTATCATGTTTCTCGAAATGCTGCGGGAATCCAGCTATTGACTGAGACAATGTATCGCGACCCCTTTGAAAAATGGAAAAATTCAGCCAAAAACCCCGATAGAACGGATATGTTAATTGCCATGATTCCGTTCGTTAGAAACTTAGCGGATTACTGTGGTTTCGCTGACGAAAGCGATATTCTGACGAATTTGCTTCACATAAAGCCAGGAACAGACGCAATCAAAGTGAAAAACTTGGCAGGCATCTTTGGAAAGGTTTTGAATGGCTATGATTTCAACGCTTTGGAAGGAAATGAAATGCAGGTAAAACAACTCATTTTTGATGAAGCACAAAAAATTACAGATGCCGCAGAGAATATGACTGAGCTCGAGCAAAAAGTAGTTCTTGCCATTGCGATTCGACTTCAAGCCGAAAACTTTTTGATAGATAAAATTAGTGACGAGACCTTTGTCGCTGCCATTAGAAATAACCAAACATCACGGCTTATCAAAAAATACAAAGACACCTTCGAGAATGAAGAGGCGGAAACAGAAAATATCAGGTTAATGGAGCGTGTAAACCTTATGACGCCTGAAAATATTCACCTGAATTCATTCATGTTTGAACCCATACTCGATATGTCGGCAGAACATTTAACCCAATTGTATGGCGAGGTTACAAAATTGAATATTTAACTCCTCTTTGTAGGATAATCCTATAACAACAACAAGCACCGCAATAATATACTTCCAAATAAAAAAAGAGATAAACAAATTTACCCCTTCTCTTATTTCTTAAAAAACCATACCATTACCTACCCATCAGAAATAGCAGTCCTCTCCCCCTCAAGCCTAACCCGTCTAGCATCTCGCACCTGCAACAATAATACAGGTGTTACCAGCGCCATTCCTATTGCCATTGTGAGCAATCCCGGTGCTACGAATAATAGTGATACCAGCCCTATCCACCAGCGTTGCCATTTTTTCATTGGGGCGATGAGATAGCCTGAGAAGGCTACGCCAATTCCTGCTATTCCTATCATTGCGCCAAGTAGCGTGATAGAAAATGCTGCCCATGTGAAACCATCTGTTACTAACAATAAAGCAGGTGAGTAAACAAATACAAATGGCACAATAGCTTTTGCAATGCCTAAGCGAAAGGCGGTATTGCCTGTTTTGAAAGGGTTCGAGCCTGCAATGCCTGCCGCCGCATAGGCGGCTAGCGCCACGGGCGGCGTTATATCCGCTAACACTCCATAATAAAACACAAAGAAATGCGCAACTATTGGCTCAACTCCAAGCACCGCTAATGCAGGGGCTGCCACCGCCACTAAAATAATATAAGTTGCAGTTGTTGGAATGCCTGCGCCCATTAAAATACATGCAACCGCTATTAAAACCAGCGAGAAAAATAGTGCCCATTGCGTAACAGTGAAAAACGACATTGGCCAAATTGAGCCAATCACTGTGCCAAGATCAGTTGCGGTTTGCACCACAACATAACCAAGACGAAAACCAACGCCCGTTAGCGTTACCACCCCAACAACAACCCCAACCGTTGCCGCCGCCGCACCAACCGCTAGCGTATTTTTTGCCCCCATAGAAAAAGCGTGCCAGAGGTCTTTAATATTTAATCGATTTACGGGGTTCAAAAACCCAACAACAACGCAGGCAATAATACCATAAACCGCAGCAAAATCTGGCGTGCGCCCTGTTAAAATAAGATATACTAAAATTATCAACGGAATGATTGAAAGCCAATGTTGGCGCAAAACAACAAGCGTTTTTGGCAGGTCTTTTTTATCCATTCCCTTAAGACCAAGTTTTTTCGCCTCCAAATGCACCATGATAAAAATACCAAAATAATGCAGTAGAGCAGGAAAGAGAGCCGCCGCTAAAATATCACGAAGAGGAATTTCTAAATATTCCACCATAATAAAAGCTGCCGCACCCAAAATTGGTGGCGTTATTTGCCCACCAGTAGATGCCGTTGCCTCAACCGCACCAGCAAAATGTTTCGGATAGCCAGCCTTTTTCATCGCAGGAATAGTAAGCGCACCTGTTGTCACCGTATTAGCGATTGATGAGCCTGAAATTGTCCCCATAAATGCCGAAGAAAAAATCGCAACTTTAGCAGGCCCACCAGCATAGCGACCAGCAATCACCATTGCTATATCAATGAATAATTGCCCCAAACCAATGCGGGTTGCCAAAACTCCAAACACAATAAACAAAAACACATATTGCGCCATCACCCCAATGGCGATGCCATAAATACCCTGATTTGTCATATAAAGATGATTGATTAAACCAAGCCAACTAGTGCCGCCATGTTTTAGCGCACCGGGGGCAAGAGGTCCAAAAAGCGCAAATAAAATGAATATGATAGCAATCATAGGAAGGGTTGGGCCAATAGAGCGCCTTGCCGCTTCAAGCGTTAAAAACAATAAAACTGTTCCCATAACAACATCAAAAGAAGATGGATTACCAACCCGCTCCGCAACAATTTCTGGTGGTAAAAGCGGCAAATATAAAGCCGCCGCAACGGCGGCAAATGCCAATGTCAGATCTAATAGTGGCACACCATCAAAACGATACCATTTTCTAGGTAACACTTCTAATGAGTGAGTTTTTTTAGCAGAAAATAATATAAAAACCAGACCAAGCACAAAGCTGATATGAATGCCACGATGCAATAATTCACGGATAAGCCCAAAGCCTGAAGCATAAAAATGATATGTGGTCATAGCCACTAATGCGATAGATACAACAACAGCTAGAATTGGCCCTGTTGAGCGGAACGCCATTTCAGGATCATATTTGCGCTCAATCGCCTCTAACTCTTCAGTGCTCAACTCATCAGCAGCCATTGCTAAATCCCCCCAGATTTATAAAACCATACAAAAAATCTGGGCAACTAATTGCCCAGATTAATATTTGTTAAATTGACTTATTTAAGAACGCCAATTTCTTTATAGAAACGCTCAGCACCAGCATGAAGCGGAACACCAACACCTGAAAGCGCAGTTTCAAGCGTAATTGTTTTGCCTTTAGCATGACCAACATCAAGCAGTTTACGGGTTTCATCATTCCACAATGCTTTAGTGATGTTGTAGATTAACTCATCATCAGCTTTTGCACTTGTGTACCATTGAGCGCCAACAGCAACTGTCATAGTCTCTGCAACACCTTCATAAGTGCCAGCTGGAATTGGGCTTAGTGAGAAAAAGCCATATTTTTCAGCAAGTGCTTCTGCACCAGCTCCAGCGATTGGAACAAGTTTAATATCCGCAGCTGAAGCAAGTTCAACAAGCGATCCTGTTGGATAACCAGCTACCACAAAAAACGCATCAATTTTGCCATTTCGGAGTGCTTCAGATGCCGCGCCGCCCTTAAGAGCTTCAGCAGTAACATCATCAACACCAAGGCCGTTTGCAGCAAGGATTAGACCAGCGTCAACATAAGTGCCAGAACCGGGTTCATCAAGTGAAACACGTTTTCCTTTAAGATCAGCAACAGAATTAATGCCGCTATCTTTAAGTGCTACAAGGTGAATATGCTCTTCAAACAAAGCAGCGATTGTACGTAGATCAGTTGCAGGCTCTTTGCCTTCCATTGTGCCAGTGCCAGTATATGCCCAATAAGCAACATCAGATTGTGCAAAGCCACTATCACGAAGACCAGAAATAATTGCGTTCACATTATCAACTGAACCACGTGAAG